>CANSYK010000049.1 GCA_947651225.1 uncultured bacterium
TCAACTGGCTTACTAACTACATCACCATATAATGCAATTCCGCAAAGTTCACTTAAATCTGGAGCTGAAATAGTCCTATCCATCGCTGCTTTATAAGCTAGTTCAAGATTATTGATTCGTGCAATATCTCCTTTGTCGCCCCCACGACTGACAAGTACCTCTTGGAAAGAAGGAGCATCATAGTCAACCATCAGGGAATATGTGCATTCTTTTAATAGCATTAATTCGCTGAATGCATCTTTATTTGGGGCATATTTAAGAAGCCCCTCCAGGAAGCCAATATTCCGGTGAGCCTCAATTAACAAAGCAGATAGTTCATCATCCATTTTATACATGTCCCCATGCATTAGAGGTCGAGGGGTAAATGTATAATATTTAAAATCGTCTATGTTGTCATCAATATGCTCAATATAGTCTCCTGTATAGGGAAGCATCTCGTATACCTCAATAGTAAAAATCTATTTTCATCATATCACAAATTTTGAAATAAGAAAAGGGCTATTACTTAAATCTATTTCAAAAATCTAAGTAATAATGAAATATAAATCAAAAATCGAATTTCATGACTTAGGCACTCCCATGATTCCCTATCATAAAGATATTTTTGGAACAACCTACACGGTTGCCCCAATCTTTGCCATTTCAGCGGCTTCACGCTCTGCTTTCTCACGTTCATATTTCCGTCTCAAATAGGTACGGTTCCAAGCACGTTTCTTGCGCTTGCGTTCTTCCTCTTTTCGTTGTTCCGGTGTCAACTCCAGTATGGGGACATCCAGCTTACCTACATATTTGAGGTAAATATCAATCTGCTGTATTCGTTCCCCGGTGGATTTGTCGGCTTCATGCACTACAATCTTATCAATAAATTCATGGATCATCGGTGTAGTCAATTCTGAAAAATCGGTATATTTCCTTACCAGTTCCATAAACTTATCAATCCTTGTATTATCTTCCTCAAAATCAGAAATTTCTTTCTGCGTATTCTGAATGGAAGTTTCCAAGTCTGCCTGTTCCTGCTCATAATCCGAAAGAAGCATTTCAAACCGTTTGTCTGTCAACTTGCCGCTGACGTTATCCTCATAAATTTTCTTTATGAGTTGGTTTAATTCATTGTTACGTTTCCGCTCTCTGGCAAGTTTCTTTTGTAATGTCTTTGCGGCATCCTCTCTCTGGATTTTCGACTCATTCCGCACTTTAGCAATAAATTCTTCCTCATGCTTTTTTACAAATCCGGCTGTTGCTTTCAGCGTTTCCAGAATTAAATCCCTAACAACATCGGTTCTGACGTGGTGCATGGAACATGAATTCGTAAATTTTGACTTATTCAGGGAATAAGTAGAACAATGGTAATTATCCTGTGCATTGGTGTATTTTCCGGTGGGATTACCGTTTTTGTCCTTTTTCTCATAGCCTCCTGTTTGGTGGTTAAACATCCAGTCTACACAAAACATCAACCCTGTCAGCGGATTCGGTTCGCCACGTTTGCTTGGTTTATGCTTTGTTTCACGAATTTTCTGGACAGTATGCCAGGTATCTTCATCCACAATCGGCTCCTGTGTGTTCTCAAAGAGAATCCAGTCCTCCGGGGAAACCCGTCTGGAATGTTTGTCTTTGTAGGAATCCTTGTGGGTACGGAAATTGACGGTATGCCCCATATATTCCGGTTTGCGGACTATATCAGAAATTGTGGTTGCTGTCCAAGTATATGGTCTGCTCATGTCACAACTACCCCGGCAAGTACCAAGTCCCTGTTTTGCCAGATAATAAGAAGGGCGTTCCACTTTTTCGTTTGTGAGGATTCGTGCCACCTACATCGGCCCGTTGCCTTCCATGATAAGCTGGTAAATCCGCCTTACCACAGCAGCGGCTTCTTCATCAATAATCCAGTGGTCATTATCTTCCGGATCTTTCTTGTAGCCGTAAATGGCATTAGAAGTCAGATGTTTTTCATCCATTCCTTTCGCATGGAGTACGGACTTGATTTTGCGGCTGGTGTCACGGACATACCACTCATTCATAATGTTTAAGAATGGGGCAAATTCGTTGCTGCTCTGCTGTGTACTGTCAACTCCGTTGGAAATGGCGATAAAGCGTACCCCTTTTTCGCAGAATAATACTTCGGTATAAAACCCCACCTGCAGATAGTTACGTCCAATGCGGCTCATATCTTTTACAATAACACAGCCAACCTTATCATCCTCAATATCTGTCAGTAAGCGTTTCCAGTCGGGACGCTCAAAATTTGTCCCAGACCATCCGTCATCGTTGTAATGTGCCAGATTGGAAAATCCCTGTTCCTTTGCATATTTTTCAAGCATTTTCTTCTGGTTCACAATGCTGTTGCTTTCCCCTGCTAATCCATCGTCACGGGAAAGTCTTTCATAGAGTGCCGTAATTTTTGTCTGTTCCGATTGCTTTTTCATAGAAAAGTCTCCTTTCCGCACCTGTCCGGTGCTTGCAATCGGCACATCTATATGGTTATATTCTAACACAGATATGCTGATTATGATACGCTTTTCTTCGCAAAAGCAACGAGCCAAGCGCAAGCTTGCTTGCATTTGACGATTGCATGCGAGTGCTATATCCTGCTGAATTTACAGGATATAGCACCTGATTTTTTGGCAAGAAAAAAGACAGAGCGTGCGGCTCTGCCTGAAAGATATTTCTTGTCTCTCATTAATAGGAGATTTCTGGTGGGGTAATCGGAACTGTTTTTTAAATTTCTGTAGACGAATTTTCAATCATTCTGTCAAAATCTGATTCAATGGGCTGGAGTTTATTATAGATGTCGTATTCTCCATATGCCTTTTCTAATGCCTGCTGATGGGAAATCTTCCCATTGTCCTTTAAAAAAGCAGTTTTTGCCAGTTTCAAACGTTCATCATCCATTGCAAATCCCTTTATCATGTATTCTTTCAGGATGCTTGTTGCCCAGATGCGGAATTGTGTTGCTTTTATTGAATTTACCCGGTAGCCGACAGAAATAATGGCATCCAGATTGTAATAATTTGTATCTTTGGTTTGTGTTTTTCCCTCTACGGCACCATGCTGAGTGGTTGTTGCAATTTTTGCAACAACCACTTCTTCCTTTAATTCGCCTGTTTCAAAAATCTTAGCGAGATGTCTGCTGATGCCGGATTTATCAATGCCAAATAATTCAGCCATTGCTTTCTGCGTAATCCAGATGCTTTCATCTTTAATCAACGCACTTACTGTTACAGAATCATCTTCCGTACGGTAAAGTATCATTTCCATTTGTTTTGTGATATCCGTATTCATGCAATATGTTCCTTCCTATCTTTTATATAACCGTTTTTTATCTGCGAAAAACCGAAAGCTTTTAAAGCGGGGTACAATTTGTACCCCACTTGACCGAAGGTGCTTTGCAGATAGCACTCTTTCATAGTTTGTCGGTCTTCCTCTAGTTGAACTTGTAAGAATTACTTACAAGTTCAAAATACAATTTAATGTCTTGCCAGCATAAATGTTGCAAATTATAATTTTTTGTTTGGCAGGTAACGATATTTTTCGGTGCTATCATTCTCCATCCGGCAAATTCTCCTTCCTGCTCTTTTCTCTGCTCTTATACACATTATATTGATTTTTACACTGTCCGCTGCAAAATACCGTATTCGGTCTGGACGCAAGGAACACCTTGCCGCAATGCTTGCAGACTTTCAAAGAAGATTTTTCATCCGTCAGCATAAAACTGAACATCATCTGTATTGCCAGCAGTAGCGAATGAAAGTCCCATACAATGGTAGGCTTTTCCAGTAATTCAATGTGATACGTTGGTGCAATTCCACCAAACGTTGCCATGCCCTGCCGGTATAAATCTTTCTGCATATCGTCAAGTTTATCAAAATCCTGATAATACAGGAAACCGGACAGAAAGGTAAATGCCCAATCAGTAAATTCTTTCAACAGCCATTCATAGGGTTCAGCATATTCCCTCAGTAAACTCATGGTAACAGCCTGCGGTCTGTCACTCATGGTCATTACCAGTGCTGCCATTGTCGGCTCACTGACGCTCCAAGTAGATTCCACGCCCCGCTTTATAAAATCAAGTTTGTCAAAGGGGAAAAAGTAAGACAGGTATTGTTCCGTTGTCATGCTTTCCTCTTTGATGAAACGATTTTTGGGGAGGTATACCGCTTCATAAGTGATAAATTCCGGTGTGGTGGATAATGCTGTCATAAAGCCGAGCAATCCATAAGAAGATACAAAATCCATAACAGCATTTTTCTTTATCTGTTCATCAGCATCCTGATTCATGCAGGTAACTCCTGTGTTGATTGCATGGAGTACCATTTTATCAGAATCTGTCAGGGGATTATACAGATTTGGTTTTGCATTTTCGGCAGGTGTGATATACAACACGCCCTTAGCATCTTCCTTCCATTCATATTTATCATACCGTACCCAATGGGAACTGGTTTTCTTGAAAAGGTTCATATCAATACCTCACATAGTTGTAATTGCAAATCGTTATAAATATATTACCATCCTAACAGACAAGTTGAATAACGTCAATTGTTACTTTATTTTTTGTCTTGTTTTCTCTTTGTTGCATTAGATTCTGGAGGTTTTGTCTGCCTGTTATCAGCAAAAACGGAAGAATAATTCTCCAAAAACTCTTTTTCTCTTCTGCACAGGGGCTGCTGTGTATCCTGCCGTTCGCACAAGATGGTATACAATTCCTTCCGCAGTTTTTTCAGAATGGTATTTTTCACTTTGAGGATGTTGCGGTCAGTCTGGTTGCGGATGCGGGCAATCCGCTGATTGGAATACTGTCTGATAGCACTATAGTATAATACTTTTTTATGAACATCTTTTAACTCATGGATGGATTGTGCTATATCAATATCCTCAACCAGTTCATGCATTTCAAAGAGACAGTCAAAAATAGTGTCCAGAAATTCGCCTTTTGTTATCTGCATTATGGATTCACCGCCTTTTTGTCCGTTAATTAAAATTTCTTCAAATATTTTTCAAAACAGTTCCGATTTGCCATGTCCATTTCTCTTATTAGTGACAGAGAGTAATTTCTTTTTGGATAAAAGAATTACAAAAGACCAGAAAGGAGAACCAGAGTATGCGATATCGAAAAGTTGAAACAGGTATCTGCTGTCATTGTTGCAAACCACCACCTCATAAACAGTATACAAAACGAATCGGAGCAACCACTTATGTAGTCAATGTTCATTTTGCAGAAACGGATTCTGCCACAGCGGAGGATAGATTATTACACCTTATCAGAAATGACATTCGTGTAATGTCATGTCGATAATCAGCATGAGTGTTTTTTATAATTTGGATTAATATATAATACCAGCCGGCTATCGGCAGATTCTTTTACCTTTTCCATCCAGTAAACATTATCACCACCATAAGCCACCTCATTTTTCTTAAAAAACGATACAATACAGTAGTATTCCGGATTTTCCTCCCGCTGTCTGATAAATATGTACACTGTATCGCAGCTATTCCTAAACCAACTCTCAATCAAATAATCTGCCTCAATTACGGAAGCCATACCTCTCTGATTACGGAGATTAAATATTCTGATAAAATTATCAGTATCAAGATATTCCTCCAAAAATCTGAGTTTGCCTGGTCTGATATGGTATGCTTTATAAGAATCTCATCCATTGTTCTTGTCCTGTCTTGCGGGATAACTATATCAGTTAAATAATGCAGACCGGCAATATGAAAAAAATCTGTATCAATAAAATTCAAGTTGATCACTTGCAGTTTTCTTTTCTGAGAAACTACAAAATGGTATTTAAACTGTTCAAGTACCAAAAATTTGGCGGCGGCATCGTATATTAAATCCATTTTCCTCCCTCGCAGACTACAAAAGCCCTGCATAAATGCAAGGCTTTAGATTTCTTATCATTGCAACTTTCTTTCGCAAAAGCTAAGATGGGTTATGGTAAGTTGCCACCTTTTTCAAAGCCTCCACAATCACCGCATCCCACCACGGATCATGATTCATAGGCAAACAAAAGCATCATTTTATGTGTGTGCTCCACAAGAAGTTTACTTCTGTTATTATATTATACCACCAATATGTCTTTGTCAATCAAAAATATGTGAATTTCCTAATATTTTCTTTTTGATTTTTACTATGGCATCTATATCCCAAGCAACTGTTTCGCCCTTTCTTCTGGCATTGACTTGCTATCCAGAATACCAGTTACTCGATCGGTAGCTTCGTCAGCCCCCATTAATCGGATTTCTGCACAAGTGGCATGTTTGATAATGTCATACACTGTTTCAAATGTTGCCAGCACACCACCTTCCTCCCAATATTCTTTCTTACTTCCCAACATAGTCGTTTTCAAATTTTGAATTGCATCATAGACAGAAACCATAGCAGTCATATCCCCTAACGATAAAACAGATTTCCGGCCATCCAGTTCTTTCTCTATGCCAATCAGAATGCCATCCTCAAACCCCAATTTATAGGCTTCCTCGCTGTAAGTGCAGTTAGCTTCTGATAATCTCTCCTCATATTCGCCATATGCCTTCAAAACCCCTTTATCCTTATTACAGGCAGTTTCAAACCTTTTTCCTGCCTCATTCGCCACCCTGACTTGCTGCCAATATTCTTCGTTTTTCCGAAGCCTAGCTTCCAATTCTTCCATCTTTGCCAAAACAAATTTTTGTTCTACCTGATTCATGCACTTTCTCCTCTCTTTCCACTCTCCTTTTACATCTATTTTATCATGGTCTTTCAGAATGAAATCTTTGCAAAAATATTTTCTAATTCCACAGAAAAAGCTTATGCCGAAACATAGACTTCCTTCAATAAACACAAAATATTCTGTTATTCAAATCACCACAAAGATTACCATATTAGCTCTTGTACTCCTCTTATTTCCTTACCAAATCCAGTAATGACTTGTAGCTGTCTACTACATCATAAATCACATCTCCGTTACTGATTGCTCTAAAATGTTCCTTTGCACAATGAATTTTGGACTCTTCAATCAGCCTGAGCTGCATGGAGGACATGGAGCCTTTCGTCTCCGCAACAAAATATATATGCTTGACCGTTCCCTCATAGAAAGCAATCGCCCAGTCCGGGTTATAGCGACCTACTGGAGTGGAAATGTAAAAGCCATCCGGCAGTTTCACATAGACGGCAACGGAAGTGTCTGTGTCAAGCAGTTCTGCGAAATCCCTCTCATTAGTGGAATCGTATATGATATGGTCATACAGATGTTTCTTTGCTTTCATCGCATTTACACCCAGCTTGCCCTTAATGGTTGACTCGGTAAATAACTCTGTTTCGTCATAACGGTCATCCAATACATCATAAGTGATATGCTGGATAATTGCCGTGGCTTTTTCTTCATTGATAAGCCTTGCCGCCTTGATGATAAATTCCTCTGGGTTGTCCTTAAATTGGTTGAATGTAAGAAGGCTAATCCCCTTCAGTATGCCAACAACTGCCTTCCTCGTCAGCCCCGTCTCATCCACCAGTTTTCCCACCAAATCATACTTTACACCGTGGTTGACAGATATCTTAGTGTCTGCATCATAAGTCGCTGCAGACTCCCTTACAAAAGAATTACCGGAAAGCAAATCCTCTTTGGATGTAATGTCGTCCATTGTACCGCTTTCCACCTTGAAATACAGTTTGGATACCCGCAATTTCCCATTCAGAGCATCAATTGACTTGCGGATCAGTTCATCGGTGTCAAAGTCAACGATATATACCGATTTCGGACTGATTTTCTTCCACAGTGCCTTAAACTCCGGCATTGCCAGCTTATCCTCATCCAAGGACAACTCCACATTGCTGCTTCTGGCATTTTCCGATATGTTGGTGTCAGGTATGGCTGACCGGCAAATACATCCACCACTGCCTTTGCTGCATCTGCCTGAAATTTCTGATGTTTGAATAGTAGTTTCATTCGGTAACACTGCCTTTCTCAAATGTTTTTTTATCAATTAAAATATTCCAATAACCTTTTTGGCTGGATCCGACTCTTTCAATAATTCTTCTTCGTTTTAATTTATTAATATAGTATTTTACTTTACCTATATTCCATTTTAATATTTTAGCCATCTCCGCCTGTGATAACGAAACATTTGATGCTATCAATTTCAACAATTCCTTATCAGTATTTGTTAAATCTATCACCACGTCTTGAATGACATCTAAGCTGCTTTCGATACTACCTTGGATAGTGCTTAAACCATCTTGGATACTATCTAAGCTATCTTGGATACCACCTTGGATACTATTTAAGTCAGCTTGGATACTATCCTGAGGTTCATTTTCATCAGTCCGTTTTACCAGTTCCGTATTGCGAAACATATTAATCCGAAAATTGCCGCCTAGTTCCATTAATTCAGGTTCTCTTAACCCTGCTTTTTTGCAATTTTCCATTAATCTGGGAATACCACTACCCCACTGATCCATATTTTTCATATAAGTAAGTGCATTTACAATCCCTCTGTTGCGTGGTCTGCTGTAGCCTTCCTTGAGTTCCTCTATCGTTACTCCACCAATCAACATTCCCGGTGAAGTAACCTCAAGACGATCATCATATATCGCCACCTGTACTTTCGCTGAATCCAAGTATGATCTATGTGCAACAGCATTTACAATCATCTCACGAACACTGTCTATTGGTATTTCATAGATATCTTTTCGATATAATCCGGCAATTTCAGCACCCATTCGAATATTCCGAAGAACAAATTTATATGCTTCATCAATCTGTTCGTATAATGGACCATCATACTCTTTTCTATCAAGAAAAACTGCCCGATTTGTCCCTTTAAATACCGCACATTGAATAACAGCTGACGGAAAAGAATTATTTGTTAACAGCAGAAATCCATTGGTTGGAACAAGTTTATTTTCCTGCTTTTCTAACAATCCCCATGAAATCAAATTTTTCTGTGAAACCGGCTTTATAGCTTTTCGTTCTTCACGGGTCTGACATTGCTTTAACGCATATTGATACATAATTTCACATAAATCTTCTATCTGTTCTTTTGTAACGGTTTCCCCAATTGCTATCATCTGGTCATAACATCTGTTTGCACCTTGAAATTTTAATTCTTTTACAATAAAATCATCTGCCAGTCTTGTAGAACCTGGCACTCTGATATAAACACCTTTATCAATCCCTTCTGACTTTAGATAATAAGGTCTTTTCTTTCCCGGATACACTTGAACTATAATTATTGTTTTTTCTTCTATCGTTTGATACATAATGTCAAAATCAATCATTGGCTCACAGCTATCCATAATTGCATTTGAAATGCTGTCTGCTTTTTCAAACACTTTATCTTGTGGTATTCCTGTTGTTTTCCACGTATTATTTTCTACACCAAAAATAATTCTGCCACCCGAACAGTTTGCATAAGCTACGGCTGTTTTTGTATATTGTCTGCTATTTGAAGGAACTATTTCCTTATACTCAACTTCCCTCGATTCTCCTTTTAAAATTTCATCCACTTTCAAATTCCAATCCCCCTAATCGGTTTTGATTGTTAAATGCGAACGCACTGCGTTCGTATTTTCTTTGTTCTATAATACTTTTACCCTGGTATCCGGTGACAACATCTTGAACACCTCACCCACATTGATTTTGGATGGACTATTCACAAATCCAGAATCCCTGAACACAGCACGGAGAGGTTGTTTTTTTGCAATCATCTTAACAACCGAATCCGGAATTGCTTCATCAAAACAGGCAATCAAATCTCCATCATTATAATTATGTACCATGCAGCCATCTATTATTTCTGAAGAATACGGAAGTGACAATGGAATTCCCCAATCCAGCAGACAACCAAAAAGCAAATCTAAATCAGTGCGGTCTTCTTTGATATTGGACTCTAAGGCATCAAGAATATTTTGATGGTATTCATCTGCACTATAGTATACATCTTTCATGTTGGAATCATCCAACTTTAATACTCGAAAACCGATATCGAGGTTTTCTGTGGTATCCGGATTTTCTGCTTTGATTTTATCTCCGGCACGCCGGATTCGCTCTTTGCCGATTTCACAGATGTTCTTATAGCCAGCTTTGTAGGCTTCACTGGTTTCAGAACAGGGTTCTGGTAATTGAACCATGATGAATTTGCGGTTTCCACCGTCTTCTGCATTTAACTGCATTGTTGCATGGGCTGTGGTGGCAGAACCGGAGAAGAAGTCGAGGATAATATCATTTTGGGCAGTTATCATGCATAATAAATATTTTAACAAAACTACAGGCTTTGGATAATCAAAAAAATCAGATAAGGAATCCAAATCAACGGCTGCCTTTTGTGAACCTCCAAAATTCTGTAAAACAGATATCACATGACTTTGCTTATCACTTCTTCTCTTTATGCATTCAATGGCTCCCGTTTTTGATATTATAAAATTCACTTCTTGTCCCTTTGTATCTATTACTGCTTTAAATCCAGATTCTATAAATTCTATTAATTGAGCTTTAGATGCCCACCCAGTTGTTGCAGTGACATCCTTTTGCAAAACATTATTTTCGATTTTAAGCTTGTCAGAATACTTAGGCCAAGCAACATTATTAACATCAATTGTTCCATTTTCTATATCACACGGAAATCCTTTCGGGATAATTACAGAAGATATAGGATTCTTAGACCCATTTTTAATAATTGTGTTACGAATAAACTCATTATTAAGTTTACTTTTTACGCTTACATTTGGATCGACCACTGCAGGAGCAACAATATTTTTCTCATATTTTGCATACATAAGAATATATTCGTGACAAACTTTAATTCTTGCCTGATTATCAAAGTTTCCATCTGTTTTCCAACAAAACATAGCAATCATGTTACTACGACCAAATATCTCATTGCATATATTTCTTAAATTTTCAACTTCATAGTCATTAATACTAATAAAAATAACTCCATCATCACATAATAAGTTTCTCGCTAACATTAACCTGGAAAATATCATGCTACACCAATCAGAATGATATTTTCCAGTAGACTGCCCATTCTCTCTTACATAGTTAATATTCCCATCATCATCAAAATATCCACACCCATCATTATAATCATCATTGTCCATTATAAATGAATCAGGATAAATAAAATCATGACCAGTATTGTATGGAGGATCAATATAAATCATCTTAACCTTTCCAAGATAGCTTTCTTGAAGCAATTTCAGTACTTCCAAATTGTCTCTCTCAATATAAAGGTTTTTGGTTGTATCCCAATCTTTACTTTCTTCTATACATGGACGAAGAGTTTTGCGAATTGGTTTATTCGCCTCTACAATCGCAGCTTTTTTTCCAACCCAAGTAAACTCAAATGCCTCGTCACCATCTATTACATCTCCTGACAACATTTGTCGAAGTAATTCAAAATTAATAGCTTTCTTAGGTTTACCAGTTTCATCTACTGTTTCAGTAATGCAATTTGGGAATAATTCTCCTATCTTCTCTATATTCTGTGTTGTAAAATCAAGCGATTCCATTCGCATTTTATCCATCTTACTTTTCCTCCATCCTTTTGCTGTTAATTTTTCTTCTTACTTCATCCAGTTCCTTTTTCCGTTGTTTCTTTTCCAGCTCTATATCAAGAATAGATTTGATAATATACTCTAATGCTGGGTACAAACTGTAACATTCATCCTCCTCATATTCGTGAATACCTTTACTTAAAATTTTATAAATCATATTTTTTTCCGTATTCAGTTCTTGCGGAATAACTTGTTCATTTTTTTCCACTTTATTTAATTTTTCTTTAAATTTTATCCCTGCGGGACTCCCTACATACTTTTCATACTTTTTATCAATTAAATACTCAAAAATTCTCCGCAAGTGTACAAAAGCCGCTATTCCGCATTTTTGCGAATATAAATTAATTGCACGAGTAAGTTCTGTATAATATTTACTTATAATATTTTTATATTTAACAACTTCATATGTTTTTTCACGGGCATATGAGGGATACTGCCCATATTTCATAACATTACCAACAGTCACTTTAATTGGTATGTGATGTATATTGTCACAATAGCTGCAGATAAATTCTAAATCAACAAAATGTTCCATACTTTCATATGGTTTTGTATTTATTTGCATTGGCTGCGATGTATTTATTACCATCTCATTTCTAATAGATTTTATCCCCTCTTTATTATAACATGTAAACACCCTTTCTTTTCCACATTTGTCACAAAAAGCATCCATCTTTATCTCAAATTCACCGGATAAAAACCAAAAATCTTCTCGTGAGATTTCATACAAACTATAGGGAGGTTCTTTTTGTAAAAAATCTGCCCACCTTTTTGCATTATCCATCTAAATCACCTTCTTTTTCATCTTGTTGAACAACATTTCCCTGCATCATAACTTTCATTGTTTCCATAATCTCCACTTGATTATTTTGTTGTTTCTGTTGTTGTTCCATCGAATCAATCATTCCTTTTGGAATATAGGGATTTTGTATTGTCTCCCATGTAATTTCATTCTTATAACCAAGCGATTTTGCAATTGTCTCAATTAACTTATCTCGTTCCGTTTGTATTTTCTTGAGATCTGTTTCTGTTGGTTTCTCTATGCACAACTTATCATAATATACTTTCCATTGCTGAAGAACTGCTTTATTATTAGCAAAAACAATTTCAATAGTATTTAAAGCATAGACACTGGCATTAGTCCATCCAAAAGCTCTACTTGTCATTAAAGCCTTAAAAATATCCATTTTATCTTCCCTCTTTTTTGCCCTGTCCTGCAAATACTGTCCAATCATTACCGCAATAATAGGAACAATAATCAAGGCAATAAGGTTAAGAATCTCTCCACATTTCATACTAATCCCTCCAATTTTTTTAGCTTGTCCATTATTCATACTTTTTTACAATACATCTAAATTTGATAGATATTCTCGGATAACTGCATTATGCTTCATCCACATATCATTTATCTCATCGGTCCTTTTATAGTCCTCACTGCTTAAAGAATTTTTTTCTTTTCCTGTTCCAAAAGTAAGTACATTATATCGGAATGTAAAGACATTTAATTGTTGTTTGCAAAGTTTTAAAATATCCTCATATCCCTTAAAGAAATCTTCTGGTATAAAGGCTACACATGAGTATAGAGAATTTTGTGCAGCAACAACCGAGCTATGGGCTGTTTGGTAGCAATCATCTTCATATTTCTTTTGTGCATCCTCTTCAGCAGGTTTCCATGTAAAACCTGATGGAATAAGTACACTAATGTCTTTAACGGCTGTACAAAATGTCTTACTTAAGTCTCGATATATTTTAAATTCTGCATCAAATCGTGTCTTGCTTACATAATCTTTTTTGCTCAGCTCGATTTTATACTTTTCCATTTCTTTTTGTAGTTTTATTTCATATTTCTTTGCTAATCTTTCTGCAATTATATTTGATGAAAATTTTATCACCGCAGTAAAAACTGCACCAATACCTCCTAAGCCTCCTATTACCCATAATACAATTGAGCATATATCCGTCCATGTCATTTATCCAACTCCTCCAATTCTCTCCTCAATCTCTTCACTTCCCCATTCATCTCCATCTGCCGATTCAACTGCTTCTCCTTGCGAATCTTCCCCTGCAGCACTGCTATCTGCTTTTCCAGTTCCTTCCTCTTCTTATCTTTTTCCACGGAAGATTTCAAACTCTCAGCCTGTCCACCCTGCAGGGCATCGCCTGCAATCTGCCTTACAAGATTTTCATACATTGCATCAAGGGAAGTTCCTTCCAAATTCAGATGTAGTTTATCTTCTGCCAGCCACTCCGTATGATAATAACTACTCACTTTAAAAGCATTCCCTCTGGCAGATGTTTCCTCTTTATAGCCAATCCATGCCTGATACTGCCCCTGAAAGGACAGGATAAAGAGAATGTGGTAGGGGATTTCCCTGTCTATCTGCAAAAGCAACGACTGATCCAGATTCTTCTGGCTCAGGGATATCTCAAATACCTCCAACTCACTGACAGCCTCTCCGGCTGCAATATTGAGTGTTGAAGGGGCAATTTTATTTCTCCAGTAAATTACCTTAATTTGTTCCACAAATACCCGTTTCAGTGCCGGGGAAACATTCAGGTTATCATAAAATTTTTGCTTTGGTATTCTTTTCCCATATTCCGTACTTTGTGGCAGTCCAAACATTGTTACCTCATTTCTATATGCCTTGTATTACCAGAAAACATATCAGTTCAAAGTCATCCAGTCCCGTAACTGTATTCAACAGTGCCGAAGTCCCTCCTGCCGAAAACAGGCTGTCTATATCGCTTTCCTCTTTGATGTCGATAATAGAATTGATGGCATCACTTAGCAGTTCAGATACCTCTCCCATATTCCTGCCATCGTCTGTTGCCTCATTGAACCTCTTACACAGTTCTATAACCGGCTCACTTTTACCTCTGCAAAGCAGCCTCAGATTATCCAGCATCTTCTTGGGGTTCAGATAATCGCATACAATCTTCCCATCTATACCAATATAGACCATATAAAACGGATGTATCTGGTTCTGATTATCAATATTCACACTATTATTAATATTTTTGAGTACAAAAACAACCCCCGGTGGGCAATCTTCCGTCGCAGGAACAACGGCATGGAGACCATTTGGTGCTGACTCCACATCACTATGATGTTTTATGTATTCTAGCAAATCCAGCCTGAATTCATTCAGTCCCAAATCCATAATGGATATCCCTGAAGACATTTCCTCAATATCCACGACCTCTTCCTGCAGCCTTTTTAACTGTGCTCTTCGATATTCTAAGTCTCCTTTTTCTTCTGCATTCAATAAATCATCATCGCCTGTGGATGTCATAACGGATATTTTCATCCTTGTCTCAACCCGGTTCTTTAGATTGATGTATTCATCTAAATCCATGTCTGGCCAGAAATTAACAAGTTGGATATACTCATTCCTGCTTCCGATTCGGTCAATTCTTCCAAACCTTTGTATGATTCTGACCGGATTCCAGTGAATATCATAGTTCACCAGATAGTCGCAGTCCTGCAGGTTCTGTCCTTCTGAAATACAGTCCGTGGCAATCAGTATGTCAATCTCTGTATCATAATTAGGTAACAATATATCTTTTCCATTGGAGATTGGTGAAAAGCAGGTAAGTACGGTATTTAAATCGGAACGGAGTTTTGGTATCGTGGTCTTTCCATCTACAGAACCGGTAATTTCCGCTGTATCCAATCCAAATTCATCTTTCACAAATCTGCTTACATTCTCATACAAATAATCTGCCGTGTCTGAGCAAGACATATCTTTTCCACAACGGACATATTCACATTTTCTCCGTTTGCCATCTTGCCCAGTGTACTATAAGCAACCCCGGACATCCTCACAATATCGCCTTTTCTGATATTTCTGTCAATCATTAATTTAAATAACGGTTTATAAGATACTGCCATGCCAAAACCTCACATTTCATAATTTAAAATATTATTACTAATTCCATATAAATTGAGTATAACATAGTTCCTACAAGTTTACACTAATTCTTTTGAGTTCTCAGCAATCTGCGGCAACTTTAGCCTGGATTTCATAATAAAGACCTCAGTAATACCACTGAGGTCTTTATTAGTGTGTAACATCTGTTGTAAATGGCTGTATCTATAAGTCCAGTTGTACAGTAATTGCCTTTTTGATCTGTTCCTCATAGATTGTCCCTTTAATAATTCCTACCTTTTTGTGCAATTTGGATTTGCTTACAGACAGAATTTGTTCGGCCAAAGCAATGCTAATCTTTTTTGTTGTCCCACAATCTTCTAAATAAACTTTTTGTCATACATAGTTATAAATACTACGGGAATCCAGGTTATAAATAACATTCAAGAGATGGATTGTGCTGTCTGTAATATAATCTACTGCTTCCATCCCCTCCATGACAAAACGTTTTGCAATCCCTGCAATCGTGTTATGGTTTGCGCCATACGCTTCCTGGATACAGTCATATGTCCAGCTGTCATTTTCGGGTCTGTAATCCAGTTTTAATAGTATCTGTGCACGTTTTATGCGGTATCCCTTCCCACCTTTTTGTATGATCCCCTTCGATTCACATATTTCATCTTCTGTCAAAGCCACAACATAACGTGGCATACCTATTTCCTCCAAATACCTTTTTCCCACTTTGCGCTATATTCTTATCTTGAATAATGATATTATAACACACTTTCCAAACTATCCAATCAACACACTTTTCCCTTCAAACGAAATACCTTTTCTTGTAAACTCATTGGAAAATGCCGTATTTATGGGTTTTCCAAGCATTTTCTTGTAATATTTCTTTCTTTTAAAATGCCATTTTCTTACATTAATTTGGCATATTCTTGCATAAATTGGCATAACTTAGCCTTCAAAATTAGTAAAAATCTTAGTAAAAACAGCCACAATATTCGCACTCATTTATCATATATCCTTGCCATTTCATCTTTTATGTCACCATAAGTCACATGGGTATATACATTCATTGTCATACTGATATCAGAATGTCCCATAACATATTGAAGCATTTTAGGGTTCATCCCTCTTCTTGCCATTTTGGAACAAAAAGTATGACGGCATATGTGTGGTGTAATTTTAGGAATAGGTATCTTATTGGTTTTGTTATACTTATTACAAATTTTTCTGAAACGTTTATGCCATATTTCTGCATATGATGGTTTTCCTGTACTTGTTATAATCAAGAAACCTTTCATTCCATCTATTGTAATATTACTGACTAGATTTCTTTTTTCAATAATCCTTTTGAAACACCTTGCAACTTCATCTGACATAGGAATATCCCTTATACCGTTTACACTTTTAGTATCCTCAATCATCATCTGCGTGTGTCCGTCAACTGTCCTTACAAGAAGCTGGTGATCAACTTTTATGCATCCACCTGTAAAATCTATATTACTTTCTGTCAATCCTACAAATTCAGATATCCGAAGCCCGGTATTGAAAAGAATATAGATTTCATCATAATACTTGGAATAACATTTGTCATTTTTGATGAATTCCAGGAAATTCTTTTCCTGTTCTTCTGTTATAGCCTCTCTTTTTGAACTATTATTTGCAATAATTGTAGAAAGAGAAAACGCAAACGGATTCTTTCGTATCATATCATCATCTACTGCCATCTGAAAAGCAGGTCTGATTATACCACGTACATTCCCTATTGTCCCATAGCCCAGGGCACTTTCATTCAAATGTATAAACCACTCTTTTGCATCCGACTGCTTTACATCACTGATACATCGGCTCCCAAAAGGAGCATCCTTTAAAATGCCAAGCACATACCTGTAATTCTTTTTTGTCCCTTCCCTGACACCTGTTTTCTGCCTTGTATACTTTTCGACAAGCTGTAATACTGTTAAAGAACTGTCGATAATCCCATCCTCTATATCTTTTTGTAGCTGCTTGATTTTTTCCCGTAGTGCAACACATTCACGTTTCCCTTGTGGAAGTTTATCTGTCTTTTCCAGTTTCCAGCTATAGAGGAACTTCTGTTTTCCGTTTGCATCTACATAAGTATATGCATATCTGCCATCTTTACGCTGGCTTTCCCCGTTACGCAAAACACGGTTTTTATTGTCACGTCTTTTTACACTCATTATCACCCGCTCCTTTCCAAACGAAAAAGAGCTTTAGTACGATACAAGCATTGTACCATACCGAAAGCCCAAAATCTATCTGTTTTATGAATCATCTTTATATTTTATATAGCACTTGTCTTATTCAGAAAATCTTCAAAACTCTTGCGCTTTATCAATGTTTTATTTCCATTTTGTAACGTAAATCCATTATCGGAATAATCTTCCGCCAGCCTTCTCAATTTTTTCTCACCAATATTAAAATACTGTGAAGCTTCGCTGATTGTTAATGTAAATTTTTCCCATATAGGTACTCCTATAACTGTATTATTCAAGTAACATCTCTCCCTTTATCACATTTTACAATACCTATCTATAATAAAACTCCAATATAAAAGGGTGTCTTCAATCCAGACACCCATAAAATGTACCGTTATAAATTAATCACCTGACTGGCAGCAGAACTACTTTTCCTGCTTTACAAACTGCCACAGCCTATATAATATTTTTGCAACTTTATCCTGTTCCTCGTCCGTCATATCACCATCATCATATTTCTTCAGTACCATATCTATCAACTCATGAACAGCCTCTCTCTTATATTCTGCCGTATCGTTGTAAAGATATGTAATGTCCTCTACCAGAATAACTTCACCGGAATGGCTTGTCCGTGATTCTGAGGCATCAAGATAAATAGCCGGTTTTGGGGTTGATGGATCTGCCTCAAAATCATAGCCTATTTTAGCAATCATTCCACTATATGTTTTATCCCCAACTTTACAAATAACTTCGTCCCCTTCTGAATAAGCCAATACTACATCCCTCTCATTTTTATGCTCAAGATGGTATCCCAATTTTAAATTAAATTTCATATTATATTTCCTCTGCTTTCTTTATGTAATTGTTCAATTTCTTTATATACCTAATGACTTCCTAACCTTCAACCCCATAAGCATCACCCTGTATTTCCATCTATTCTTAATTCCAATCATTCTCAACTTGTCCAATTCTTTATACTTCTCATACAGTTTATCTATTACATCGGAATATCTTTCCATTTCTGCTATCATCTTTTTTCCGATTTCTTCATTGTTTAACTCATGTAACTTTTTATTCTCTTTTGTCAATCTTATGTTATCATTTATTAAAAGTTTGATTTTCCTGTTTTTTGTCATTATTTGCAATCTCCATCTCTTAATCTATTTTAAAAGAAGGGCAGCATTACACCGCCCTCTAAAACAACCATACAACATCATCCTAAATAGTAAGACTATTGCAATACGATTTATTAATCTGTCCGATTGTTGCAGCCTGTATAGTTTTCTGCATTTTAATTGATTTACGGAATGTGTCACAAAATGAATCAGGATCAGTTACATTGCTTCCATCCAAATGTATATCCACACCACCAACATCTACATTTGTTGTCTGGACATTGTTGTTATTCGTTTCCATTTTCTGTGCTGTCTTTGCCATGCTCTCTATCATATCAGCAGAAGCATGGGCGAACACAATATTCTGCCTTATATATTCTTCCTGTTCTGGTGTAAGCTTTGACTCTGCTTTTACAAGATTTCTTGACATATCCTGTATGGCTTCTGTCTGTTTTGGTGTAAGGACAGCTTCACCCTTTTTCACAGTGGCAATACCATCATCACCATTCTGTTTAACGGCATCATTGATTGCAGAAACAATCCCTCCCTGTGAGAACCCTGCATTTTTCAGTTCGTCACGGATTTTCTTTGCTTCTTTTAGTGTTACTTTCTTACCTGCAACCTTTACTCCAAGGATATCAGCAAGCTCTTTCATATTAGCCCAGGAAGTGTATACTTTGCCGTCTTTATTGGCAAGGTACTGGTTTAATACGTTCCCATATTCGCCAGTCGTATACTTATTGATATAAGACGTAGACTGGTTTTTCAATGACTTACGTTTCTTTAGGCTTTGCTCAATCTGTGACTGTTTATCTGCTTCGGAATGCTGCCCGCCACTTGCAGCCATCGGATCATCATAATGTGTAATCGTAGACAGAAGACTATCTGCCGTGTTTACAAGTGTATTTTTTGCTGGCTGCAATATAGATGGCAGTTTCATATTCTCTAAAGCAGATATTGCTTTTGGATAATCAATAGACTTTTCTGAAGAAGATGAGCCTGATGAAGATTGGGCACCTCCAATGTCATCTTTTGTAGTATAATTGATGTTAAATACATTCCCATCTTTGTCCGTAAATTTTTCAGGATTTCCATATTTATCATATGTAATAGAGGATTTATTTCCATCATAATCCATATAATCCTGTGTATATGTATCATCTCCATTATCTTTTGTATCAAAAGAATGAGAATCACCTAATCCAAGTCCTTCAAGTGTATTTACAATGACAGCACCATTTTCATTAATTGCTTTCTCAACTGCTGCAATGATGGCATTTGTATCATGCATCATATTCTCAAAGAAATCTTCCATCTCATCTGCAAGGCCGTCCAGCATATCTTCCTGGTCAGAAAGCCATTTGTCATATTCTGTATCCTTTAAATCCTGCTGTGCTTCATCAAGCTCTACATTTAATTTCTGTAACCTTGCCCTTGCTTCTTCGCTGTTGTCACCTGTCAATGCGGCAATCTGTTTCTGGATAGAAGCGATCGTTTTTGTCTGGCTTGCAACCTTCCGTTGGTAATCGTATAAATCTTTTTCGGTTTGTAAAGCTTTTTTCCTTTTTTCTATAAGGTCATTCAGTACATCAAGCTGTATCTTGAATGCGTCCTCAACTAAATCAACAATGGAATCTTTTAATTCTTCGTCTGCAAGCTTTGCATCACGGATTGTCTCAACATATTCCTGTAACTTCTGGTTCTGTGTTTCAAAATCATCACCTGTTGTGCCTTCTGCAATCTGTTTCTGATATTCAGCCATTGCTTTTTGTGCATTTTCGATGATTTTGTTGTTATTTTTCATTTTGTCCATCCACAAAGAAATTGTGGTAAAGCCTTCATCTGTTATACCTACAGTTTCTTTACTGGTCAAGTCCTTATGGGAGAGCATGGAAACAAGAAAATCAATCTGATTGTTTGCCGATTCAATCTGCCCAGTAATGAGGGAGAATTTCTTTAAATCAAGTTCATTAATTGCTTTCTGCCATTCAATTGTACTTTGTGTACAGGATTCAAGCTGTTGGTCAATTGCAAGAAGGTCATTCTGCCATTCGTACCAGTCTTGTGAACCATATGCAAAGTTCTTCCCTGATTCCTCTAATTTAGCTCGTTCCTCTAATAATTTCTTCTTAGTATCAGAAGAAACCTTCATCATGTTGTCATACATTTCTTTTGTGGCAGTTCTTCCGGCAGCTTCCAGGGTTGCAATCTGTGCCTGTACAACTGCTATATTGGCATCATTTAAGCCAGTCTCATTTTCATATTCTGTCTTGATGTTGTCATACATCGTTTTATAGGATTCTGCCGTCTTTTCATCAAGTTCTGCTTGTAGACGTTTCTGCTCTGTTGTATCGCCTTCTAATTTTGCGATTTCAATAAGGTGCTTGTATTCAGTTTCTAAATTTTTCAAGCTCTTAGTTTCGTATTTATTTTTCTCTTTTGCAGATGTGGCATTTGCTTCATACTGTTTGTTCAGGTTATATTTTGCTTCTGCCCGGTCTGCTAAATTCTGCTGTTTTTCAATCTTTGCTTCACGTACATTTGTTTCTTTTTCTTCTTTAGCCAGATTTTTATCACGTAAAGCATCTCCTACAAAATCAACATTCTTATTATAATTAAGCAACTTCTTATAGGCTGATTTATTGTATTTTTCTACTTTTTTCAGAAGGCCGGAAGGGATTTCCTTCCCCTGCTTAATCAATTTTTTTATCCTCTTTTTGTCTTCCTTGTTTAACCCTTTTACTTTGCTTATGGCAGATTTTGCTTTGTTGCCAGACTTGTTACGGATCTTCTTTGCATCTTTATAATACTCTTTATACGCATCATAATCAGAATTATAAACATTAATCTCTTTATCAAGAATTTTGTTCTTTGCACTTGCTGTTTTAGCATTGGCATATTTTGCTTCCTGGTATGTAAGCTTCCTGTCATTATCATCAAGTTTTACTTCTAATTTCTGCCTGGTAAGTTCCTTAATTTCAGCTTTTAATTCAGCAACCGCTTTCTTTGCTTCGTTTACCTTATCAATATAATCCTGGTATTTAGTTATCTGCTTTGCAGTCTTTTCACCATATTCCTTGATTAATTCAGAAAGGCTTCCTTTGATTTTGCCATTATCAACTTTTTTCTTTAAAGAATCTGACAGCTTAATACTATTGGCTTTTTTCTGGTATTTTGTTGCTGCCTTTTCTTCTTTATTTAAAAGATTTGTAGTCTGCTTGATCTGATTGTTAAGATTATTTTTCTGCTTTTTGACAGTAAACAGGTTTTCAAATTTTGCCTTGGTGAGGTCTATCTTTTCCTGCAATACATCCAATTTACGTGCAATCCAATCAATGAGCTGTTTTGATTCTTTCTTGTCAGATGAATTGCTGGACGATTTTTTAGATTTGGACGGTTTTTTTGAGGTTTTCTTAGTGGAAGTGTCTTTATGTTTGTTTACCCTGAATAAACCATTAGAAAAAGCATTTCCAAATGTGCCATCAGAATGTGCAAATTTCCCACGGTTATCAGAAGAAGTGATTTTACCATTCTTCAATAACTGTCTTGTTTGTAGATGGTTAAATACAATATCACCTTTTTTAAGTTCTGTGAACTGCGCACCGCCTTTTACAGTAAACCATTCCCCATCACGGACAATCAGTTCCTCGCCAAGTTCATTTACCAGTGCAGTCTGGTCTTTTGGAATACTGATATTACCGGAAGCATTTGCAAAACCACGGGAAGCAAGAGTATCTTTTAAAGCATTGAAAGTGCCGTCTGCCTTTGCTTTCTTATCACCGCTTTTCCCTTTGCTGTTTTCTTTGCTTTCTACTGTTTTCTTTTTATCTGTAGATTTTGATTTCTTTTTATTTACTTTATCAAGTTCACTGTCATCTACTTCTACTTTGGCTTTAATAGTTGTTTCCAACGTTTTGTTCATGAAGGAATTGACAGCTTTATCATCTACCTCGGTAATAACCTTTAATTTCTTTTCTTCTTTTTCTTTTTTATATTCATCAACTTCCTTGTGGTTGACAATCGCATTGGCTATCACTTCGATATCTCCCGGGAGGAGGGAAGTAAGCTCTTTCCTGGCAGAATCTATATTGTCAAGGTTGATATGGACATTGGCAAGCTCTTCACCATAATTGGATCTGATTGCCTCAATGTCTTCCTTGATCTTCTTTTCTGCTTCGGTTGTGTCAGCACCAATGGCAAACTGCACATCATAAGTATTGATATCCTGCTGGATTTTCTGGAGCATTGTGACAACGCTTGCCGCTTTGCCGGATAATTCTTTTGTGTCTACCTTAAGGATTGCCGGCTTCTCAATTTCCTGTTTTTCAGTCAGCAGTTTGGCAAGCACGGTCTGTGCCTCTGCTGCGCCATCAATGCTTAAATCGACATTGCCGTCTTTATCACGGAATTTATTTAAAACATCTTTGGCGGTTTCAAGCCCTTTGTTTACAGTGTCTATGTCGCCAGTATTAAATTTTATTTTAATGTCTTTGCCTATTTTCCCAAGCTTCTTTAACTTATTATAGGCTTTATCAGCAGACTTTTCCATCATTGCCAGTGAATCAAGCCCGTAATCTATATTAATTTTGTCGCTGTATTCACTCATTTTTCTCAGGATTGCCTGTACAGCTTCAACATCAATGCCGATTGCTTTTGCAACTTTTTCATCGCCGCCGACACCGAAATTAAATTCCCATGAGCCGTCTTTGTTCATGTGCGCCCATTCAGAATTAACTTTATTGACATCCTGTAAGAATCTTTCCAATCCTTCCTGCCCCTCAGTAAAATACCTTTTGATTTTACCAATTGACTGCTGGTATGCTTTCTCAATTTCTTCCTGGCTTGCCCCTGCTAAATCCTTTGGGGAGATTAAATCTGCAAATGCCCTGAATTCATCAACATTTGTCCTTTTTTCTTTCCATAATTTGTCCATTGCTTTAATCTGCCCCAGCATAGAATCATACATATCCCCTTCATTAGCCGTAGACAATGCATTCTGCCACTGGTTATATGCAGAGGTAAGTCCGACATACTGGTCTGCAAGCTGTGCTGCCTGTTCATATTGGTCATATAAGCTGTCTATTACAGATTGCTCTTCACCGTTCCTTAAGGCTGTCTGCCATGAATTATAGGCATCCTCAACATTCTTATAAAACTCTTTTGCGGTATTGTCGTCATACTCCTTTTTGAGTTTCTCCAATTCCCTTGTGTTAAGGCGTAGACCGTTTGCTGTTTTGTCAAGGAGCTTTTCAGGGTCATATCCTTTTAGGTCGCCGAACATTTCATTTACTGCTGCAACAGAATCAGAAGATAATCCTGTGCCTGAAACAGATTCTGATAGGGCAGTAGTGAGTGAAGTGATATCTTCGGATATGGCATCATAGGTTTTCTGTAATGCTTCAATGTCTATTTCTACAGCTTCTTTCTTTGCCTGTTCAATAGCATTTTGGAGCTGTTTAAAAGTCATATCTCCAACATTTTCAATTTTGTAAGCGATTTCCAGTTCATCAGGGGTAAGCTTTTTAATGTTGTCCTCACCAAATTTATTGACAAGTTCATTATAATTTTCGTCCTGTACAAAGCCAAGTTCCTGTGCCTTATCAATCAGCTGGTCAAACGTCAGGTTATACTTGTCTGCATATCCCTCTAAATAAGCATATGCTTCATTTTTAGTAGAATCATTGGAATTACCGCTGTCATACTGTTTTATTTCATTTGTCCCTGCAAATTTGCTTAATGCCGCCTTTAGCTGTTTTTCATTTTCTGGATTTTCTTTTAAGCTATATTCAAGATTCCAGCCACCGACAATCTCCTGCATTTCAGGATATAAATTTTGAAGATAATTCTTTACACCTTCATCATCAGGGGAAATTTTACTTAACTCTTCTGTAAGAATAGAGGCATACTCTTCCCCTGCACTGCGTATTTTCTCCTTATCGCCATCCAGCTTTGCATCCGTGTATTTCTTCATGGCATTATTGATATTCTCATAAGATTTATCATAGCCATTCTTTGCACCGGATTTACTTAGTATCTTTTCATAAAGGATATAATTGTCATAAATATCAGAATAATTATCCAGTTTTTCTTTTGTTTCATTGATTATACTGGTAAGGCTTTTGTCAAAATTACTGCTGCCGAAATCAAAGCCTGATGCTGCTTCCTGAATTTTCAACAGCTTGTCATAAACACCCTCTAAGCCGCCTGACAGTTCAATTGCAAAATGGTCGACTCCATTCCCATCACCATATTTCCCTGTGCCAATCTTCCCATATTGTGAAATGATTTCCTCAAACTTTTCGTACTCCTCTTTATTACGGTTGGCTGCGGAAGTAAGGTTTAATATAACTGGCTCTTCCATTTCAGAAACCATCCTGTCCATGTTGTCAGAGTAACCGCTGAAAAAGTTGGCTATATTCTCCCATGGATCAAATTTGTTGAAATCATTTATACTTTCCTGATACTTCTTTTCAGATAACCGTTCAAATGCGTCCGACTGGTTATTGACAGCATCTGTAACCATATCAATTACTTCTTTTTCGCTGCCGTATTTTTCTATCATCTCACCTTGTATGGTCATAAGGCTCTGGCGTGCTGCGGTCACTTCTTCAATGGAAGAGGATGAACTGTTTATTGTCTTATGTAATTCCTCTATCTTATCCTTGTAATCTGATATTTCGGATTGTGTGGATTTATATGCCTCTCCGATTTGTTTCGCCTTTTCCGCTATATCATTGGATGCACTGGAAAGCTTGGAAATCCCTGTAATTACACCTTTGATAGCGACTCCTAATCCGAATGAAAGGGCTGTATTCAATAAAATTGTTCCCAAACGTAGTGAATTTGTGGCTTCTCCTGCAGCTTGGAGATGGGCTTTATATCCTTTGAGGGAAGCAGGTGCATCGGTACAAGTAGACAAATAGTTGCGAAGAGAAGCATTATTTTTGACTACCTCTGAATTAAAATCATTAATGTCAATTTTACCTTTAAGTACTTCCTTATTCCATCCAGCAATAGCCTTCTCTGCTTCACGGTAATGCTTGATCTGACTTATATCAATACCCATAAAGTTGCCCTGAATATCAAACTTTCCATCTTCATTAAATACCTGACTAATTCCATAATCTTTGTTTTTAGCCGTTAAAAAAGCGGTAATGCCAGCCGCAGCCACAGGCAAAACATCAAATTTCTCAATCAGCTTTGTAGTGGATTGCAGCAAAGTGTCAAGAAAACTAACTCCACCTTTTATAGCTGACTTATTCGTAATAGAATTAACCAGTTCATCCCAACTATTCTGCAAAGCGTTCAAGCGTCCAGTTAAGTTATTTGCAGATTTATTTGCTTCCTCTAATGCACTTCCAGCACCATTTGAATAATCAACTAACATTCTCTCATAATCAGACCATCCACTTAATAATGCAGAAAGTTGATTTGCATGGTGCTTGCCGCCAATATTTGTAGTAATCTCACTTTTCAATGGATCATTTTCACTAAGCGAATTATACGTCTTTGCCAGATCCTTCAATATAGCAATTGGAGTACGAAGTTTTTCTACACCATCAACTGTCTCAGTCATAGATGCATTTGCTTTTTCTAAAGTACCAACTATTTTATCTGAAGATAGGCTTTGAAGGTTCACTAATAAAGCTTTAATGCCAGTACCAGTAATTGTTCCCGCTTCTTTTGTCCTTGCTGATATAGTACCAATCATCGCAGAAAGCTCTTCTACTTTAACTCCTGTATTGGCAGCCATAGAACCAGCTTTTTCTGTAGCTGTAGCCATAGTCTCCATGTCTACACTATGCCTGTTAGTTATAAAATTCTGTCCATCTAAAACACTTGTCAGCTTTTCTACATTACCAGCATAACCATAGGCTGCGTTCGTGGCCAGTAGGTAATTCTGGGCTGTTTCTGCTGTGACATCACCAGCAGCTTGTGTTAGCAAAGATAATTCTCCTAACGCCTTTCCTGCTTCCCCATAAAAACCGCTTCTATTAAATTCCTGGATAGCAGTGAGATAATCACTTGCGACCTTTCCAAACTTTGACGCTGTATCAAAGGATGAGTTACCTAATACTTCAAGTTCCTGCTTTGTACTATTTGAAGTCTTACTTATTTCTGTCAAAATATCATCAAGTTCACGAATCGTTTTCAACGACTTCTGGAAATTGCTGACCGCAAGACTGGCCACACCCAAGGTTGAACCAATTTTAGTAACATTGCTGAGAAGCCCTCTTATCTTATCCGTAGCAGATTTAGCCTGATAACCCGTTGCCGCACATTCGCTTTTAAAGAGCTGAAATTCTTGTGTTACATTTCTCAAGCTATCACTATCATTAATTCCAGAGATTTTATCACGGAGAGAATCAACTTGTTTAATTAAACTTTCCGATTCTCTGATTTTAGAATTCTTAGATACATATGTTGTCAACTGATTATTCAGTTTATCCCTTTTCAAGTCAATATTCAGTGATATGGGATTACTTTTTACAGTTTTCTTTACATCAGAAATCACTTTTTGAACTTTTAGTTTTGTTTTTGAACTGTCAATATTAATATCAATGTCTTTTAAATCTTTAAATGAAATATTTTGCAGAGCCTTATCTATATCGGATTTCAAATTCTTCTGGTCAATCTTAGCCTGTAACCTGATTTTTTTAAGCTGACCTTCAAGCTGCTTTATCGTCAGATTGATATTCTTCTTGCTTTCACCTTTTGCAAGCGTAGCAGTTAAACGGAGATTTCTTACTACTTTCTCCAATTCCCTGATATCACTATTGACCTGCCTTTTTGATTTAGCCTTATCTAACATTGCAACTAATTTTAGCATAAATTCATTATCTGCCAAATATTGTACCTCCTGTATTTCATATATTTTTGCATATTAAAAGAGAGATTACCGAAATAATCTCTCTCATAGTTACTATTATTGTTAAATTAAGTTTACTTTGCTATTACTTTAAAATTCTTTTTTACAGTAATTACAAACTCTCTTCACTCTTCCACTTCCTAAGAATCCAGTAAAGAGTGAATAACCTTTATTTAGAAGGGTGTATTCTGTTCCTAAACATCTAGGACACCTTACTACTGGCTCTTTTTTCTCTGGATAAACAAAAGCATCTGAAATATAAGTGCGTAAAATTTCTTTTGCTTTTTCAGAGCTACCAGATGAATCTCTAGGTGGTGCTTTGAATTCTTTGATTAACTGAGTATCTTTCCAAACCTTTAAATCAACAGGTGCATCTCTCAAAGTAAAACATCCAGTTTCCATATCTTTATAATAATACCAAGTAATCCATCCAGCTTGTTCACTATTTTTATCAGGTGATTCCACATGACCAGAACTATTTCCACTCACGAGTAATGCTCCGCAAACCAAGCATTTGTTTTCAGAATTTTTCTTTTTTAAAATGTCCTCATCAAAGGTACTTTTGCACCCATAACATAAGATAGTTCTCCCCATATTCGCCACCTGCCTTTACTATAATTTTCTTATATTATAGCACCAATTCTAACTAAAGGCAAACACATTTTCTGCTGATTCCCTTTAATTTTTCACCTTATAATTTGGATTTCATTGCGAAATGCAATATGAATTATTGATTTTGATTCATCATGATTATTATTTAGCATATACTTCATCTAAATATGCTGTAATACGGTCTATAATCGCATCAGATACCTCTACTTCGCCACGCATCCATGCATAATAGTATGTTGGGCTGATATTTGTTTTACGGCAAAATATACTCAATTTTGCTCCTGTGTCAGATCTGAATGCCTTCACTCTTTCTTTTAATGTCAATCTTTTCACCTCTTTTTATTTTCTTTTTGCTTACATATGTTTATTTACAAAAATAAGCAGTAAAAATTTTTAAAACCTCTATATTATCATACTACTACTCTGACAGAAAGTTGTGTGTCCTCTCTGCCAGAGCAACCTTATGCATTGTGGAAGTACATAAGGATTTGGTTGGTTTTTGTTTTGAATATTGTTGTGGTTCTGCACGCCTAGTGTGATCAGTGTGCATAATAGCTGATATGGCTGTGACACACATACCAGCCTTAGTCAAAAATAGAAAGGAAATAATTTGACAGAACATGAATCCATGCCCTTATAACGAATTTATGTAAAACTGCAATTTTCATTACAGTAATTATCATTCATTTGTACAAGGGATTTGTGCTGTCGGGTGTGTAGAATAAACTGTGTATTTATCACAGAAAATTCGACACACCACTTT
>CANSYK010000050.1 GCA_947651225.1 uncultured bacterium
AATTAGCAGACGCACAAATAGTATGATAATGTGAAAATACATTACACTTTGAAAGCGGGCGATAATATTATGAAAATACTGTTGCTGACATTTGATGGACATGAAGAAAAAGCGATTGACAAAATCTTAGCAACAATCCTACATAAAAACAGTGTTAGGTGCTGGCTATAAATTTAACGGATAAACACCAGGGAATGATGATTGATACATTATCATTCCCTAGAGCGTGTTTTTCAGCTTCCCTTGATACAGTCTGTCTTTATTCCTTTTTCACGGATGATTGCAAATATGATAAATGCATGATTCCTAACTACAGCTATACTATAAATATTTAGTTATTTCTTCGTCAGACAAAAGATATTGTTCCATAATTGCTTTTCTGATTACATCATCATTATGTCCTAACTTGCGAAGTTTGCCGTCCCTGATAATGGATACTGTAATATCGTCTGCTTTTCTTATCACCAGCAGGTCAATCTGCAGCGGCTTTGTATTTAGGTTATGCTCTTTTTCAAACAGGAGCTTTCCCCGGTCTTTCTTGAATTCAAGCTGCATTACGCTGACAAACGCCGGGTGCCATTGGATATTTGTATCTTTCATTCCGTTCCCCTTTCTCTGTTCTTTCATTATAGCACATCTGCCTTTTTTACAACGGCACATTTTACTAGAGCGTGTTTGAAGAAGCCCTTGCCTTTTTCATTTTAAAGACAGTCCCATAACAGAATCAATAAACTGCTTGTCTGGTTCTTCTTTTTCGGATGTGTTTGTTACATTTACGGCTATTCGAAACATCCTGCGAAAAACCATCCGGCTATGCCGTCTGGCGCTGCAAAAACAGCAGCTTTTGTTTTTTTTATGATATTTAGGACAGCCTACACGCTGATTTCAGAAAATAATCGACCTCTAATGTGCAAGCATGACGAGTTTGGTAATTTTCTGAAATCAGCCATGAATAGTAACATGTAATGACAATTATTTATAAAAAATAGAATTATAATATTGACAACTGATGTAGGTTAGTATATACTAATGAAAATGAGAGGGGAATGATAAAGGATAGTCGTGTGTTTTGATGAACGGTTTCTGTGTAAAGAAAGGGGGATGATGGTATGCCGTTATCTATGGTAAGTGTAGGAGAAAAAAATGTAATTAAAAAGGTTGGGGGAAAAGAGGATACACGCAGATTTCTTGAAAATCTTGGTTTTGTAACAGGTGGGACAGTAACTGTTGTTTCAGAAATCAATGGGAATATGATTGTCAATATCAAAGATTCGAGGGTTGCGATTGGGAAAGATATGGCAAACAGGATTATGGTATAGAAGATGGAAAGGATGAAGATGATGCAGACGTTAAAAGAAACTGCTTGTGGGCAGACAGTCAAAGTAAAGAAGCTTTCAGGTGACGGGCCGGTAAAGAGGCGTATTATGGATATGGGAATTACAAAGGGAGTGGAAATTTTTGTACGCAAGGTAGCGCCTCTTGGTGATCCGGTTGAAGTAACAGTGCGTGGATATGAACTGTCGCTGCGCAAGGCGGATGCGGAAATGATTGAGGTAGAAAGTGCATAGAATACAAGAAAATGATATATTTTTTTGGTTATTGGTTAGATGGAGCTAACAAGAGAAAGAAATAAAAAATCATAACAATCAGAAGCAAACTAAAGTTAATTTCTTGTTGTGGTAAAAAAATAGTTAGAAAATGTTTCTTTAGAAAAGGAGTTTATGAAAATGTCGATTAAAATTGCTTTAGCAGGAAATCCGAACTGTGGAAAAACAACACTGTTTAATGCGTTGACAGGTTCCAATCAGTTTGTGGGAAATTGGCCAGGCGTAACGGTGGAAAAAAAAGAGGGAAAGCTGAAAGGGCATAAGGATGTTATCCTGATGGACTTACCGGGAATCTATTCTTTGTCGCCATATACCTTAGAAGAGGTTGTTGCAAGAAATTATTTGATTTCTGAGAGACCGGATGCTATTTTAAATATAGTTGACGGTACGAATATTGAGAGAAACCTGTATTTGTCCACACAGTTGATGGAGCTTGGGATTCCCGTTGTAATGGCAGTCAATATGATGGATATTCTGGAAAAGACGGGAGATAAAATACATATTGATAAACTGGCAAAAAAGCTTGGGTGCGAGGTTGTGGAGATTTCTGCGTTGAAAGGAACTGGAATCAGTGAAGCAGCACAAAGGGTTGTCTCTCTGGCACAGAAAAAGGAAACAATTACTCCGGTACATGAGTTTGCGCCAGAGGTAGAGGAAGTGATTCAGCAGGTAGAAGGTCGGCTTGGCAGCGACATCAAGGAAGAGCAGAAACGATTTTTTGCGATTAAGCTATTGGAAAAGGATGATAAAATTGCTTCCCAGATGACAATGCTTCCAGATGTGACAGCTGATATTAAAAGGTTAGAAGAACAGTTTGATGATGATACAGAAAGTATTATTACCAATGAAAGATATACCTATATTTCTTCGATTATTGATGGATGCTGTACCAAAAATCGGGAGAAAACACTTACGGTATCTGATAAAATTGACAGGGTTGTAACAAACCGTTTTCTGGCGCTGCCAATTTTTGCTGCAGTGATGTTTCTGGTATACTATGTATCTGTTACTACAGTAGGTGCATGGGCAACGGATTGGGTAAATGATGGAGTATTTGCAGATGGATGGAATCTTTTTGGGATTGAGGCGTTGTACATTCCAAGTATTCCTGAACTGATTGGAAATGGTTTGGATGCGATTGGCTGTGCAGACTGGCTTTCGGGATTGTTTTTAGATGGTATTGTTGCAGGTGTTGGGGCAGTGCTTGGTTTTGTCCCACAGATGTTAGTGCTCTTTATTTTTCTTGCTTTTCTGGAGTCGTGTGGATATATGGCAAGAGTTGCATTTATTATGGATAGGATTTTCCGTAAATTTGGCCTGTCAGGTAAGTCCTTTATCCCGATGTTGATTGGCAGTGGTTGTGGAGTGCCGGGGATTATGGCATCCCGTACTATTGAAAATGACAGGGACCGCAAGATGACGATTATGACAACAACATTTGTTCCTTGTGGTGCGAAGCTGCCGATTATTGCCCTGATTGCAGGAGCGTTGTTTAATGGTGCGTGGTGGGTGTCGCCAAGTGCTTATTTTGTAGGAATTGCGGCAATAATTTGTTCTGGGATTATCTTAAAAAAGACGAAATTATTTGCAGGAGACCCAGCGCCATTTGTTATGGAACTTCCGGCATATCATATGCCAACCGTTTCTAATATACTCAGAAGCATGTGGGAAAGAGGATGGTCTTTTATCAAAAAGGCAGGGACAATCATTCTTTTGTCTACAATCGTACTGTGGTTTTTGATGAGCTTTGGGTGGTCTGACGGGAAATTTGGAATGCTTGAGGCAGAGCAGCTTGATGAAAGTATTTTGGCTTCCATTGGTGGTATTATTGCACCACTTTTTGCACCGCTTGGATGGGGCGATTGGAAGATGGCAGTAGCGGCAGTAAGCGGTTTGATTGCAAAGGAAAATGTAGTAGGTACTTTTGGTATTCTTTTTGGATTTGCGGAAGTGGCAGAAGACGGAACGGAAATCTGGGGGATGCTTGCAGGCAGTATGACAGCAATAGCAGCTTATTCCTTCCTGATCTTTAATCTGCTGTGTGCGCCTTGTTTTGCGGCAATGGGTGCGATTAAACGTGAGATGAACAATACAAAGTGGTTTCTGATTGCGATTGGATACCAGACAGGGCTTGCCTATATCGTTTCTTTGTGCGTCTATCAAATTGGGATTCTGTTTGCAGGCGGTACATTTGGAATCTGGACTATTGTGGCAGTTCTGCTTGTGGCTGGATTTATTTATCTGCTTTTCCGTCCTTATAAGGAGAGTAAGATGTTAGATATCAACTTAAGTGGGATTGCAGGTGCAAAATAAGTGAGGTCTGTTAGAGCGTGTTTGAAAATTCATTCTCACAATCTGCACTCCCCGCTTTGCGCTATATTTGCCCCAAATTTAGTCAATGTAGTCCGCTACACCTCCTAAATTTGAGCCAAATCTCCCACAAAGAGGGAAGCACATCTTGCAAAAGCAATATTCAAACACGCTCTAGTAAATAACAGAGCAAGTTGTCTGTTTCTTAGAAAAAATAAAGGTGAGCCTTTCTGACATTAAGGTTCACCTTATCTTTATAGAGATTGGAGGTAAATTTTATGGGAACATTTATTGTTGGAGGAATCCTTCTTGTGGTAGTTGCATTGATTTTAGCAAGCATGATCCGTGATAAGAAAAACGGGAAATCCATACAATGTGGCGGTGACTGCAGGCATTGTGGCGGCCGCTGCCATTAATGTATTAGATCTCAAATCGTTCCATCATCTGTACCATAGTCGTGACCTGTACTGACTGTTCTTCGCTGACAGCCGCAGTTTCCTGTGATGTTGCAGAGTTGTTGTCTACAATTTCAGAAACCCTTGTGACATTTTCGTTAATTTGGTTCATGTCATTTACATCGTTTCTTAAAGAGGCAGCAACCTGTTCCATCTTTGTGACAGCAGACATAGCGCCGGCCATGACTTCATCCATTGTTTTCACAGTGGTTTGGGCGATTTCAATTCCTCTGCTTACAGTGGAAACGGTAGTTTCGATTAATTTTGTGGTTTCTCCTGCGGCCTGTGAGGATTCTTCAGCAAGCTTTTTTACCTGTTCCGCAACGACAGCAAAGCCTTTTCCAGCTTCTCCAGCACGTGCTGCTTCAATTGCTGCATTTAAGGATAATAAGTTGGTTTGTTCTGCGATATCTTCAATGGTTTGAATAATACTTCTGATTTGTTCAGAACATGCATTGATTTCTCCAATGGAATGCATTAATTCCTGCATTTCATCATTGCCAGAAGAAAGCTTTGTGCCTGCCTGAGAAGCAATTTCTACAGTATTGTCTGCAGCCATGGCACTTCCTTCCATACTTTTTGCCATCACATCAATCATTTTGGCAAGCTCTGATACTTCCAATGCCTGTGCGGTACATCCTTCAGCAAGATCAACAGAGGCCTGTGCAAGCTGTTCTGATCCCATATCAATCTGGCTTGCTGTCTCCTGAATTGTCATAAGGACATTTTTTGTCTCTTCAATGATTTTCTGAAGGGATATTTTTATCTGTGCAAATTCTCCTACATATTCCTGATTGACAGTTACCTTATAATTGCCATGCCCCATCTGTTCAAGAACATCAGAAATTTCTGTAATCATTTCAGAGTAATTTTTCTTCATAAAGGAAATGGCAGTTACCATTTTTCCTACTTCACTATTGTCTTCTGTCATACTCATCGGGGTATGTAAATTACCATGCGCCAGTTCCACAATCTGTTCCGATACCTGGACAATAGGAGATAACAATTCTGTTTTGGAGAATTTAATAGTACGGATTACCGTTAACACAATGTACAGGAACGACAGGATAAATAATATCTGGCTTGAAAACATAATATAATTGAATAGCCTGCTTTGTCTGTTTTCCCGTTTCTGGATAGCATCAATGCCTTCGTTGGTCAGGTCGCTGATTTCCTGTACCGTACTTTCATATGCTTCTCCAAATACAAGAGCTGTTGCCTTAGAGGTGTTTCCGGCTTCTAAGTACTTGATTGCCTTTTCTTCAATTGGTACGAGGCTGTTTGATAATTCTGCGATTTTATCCAAAGTACCCCACTCTTCGGTAGTAAGCTGGCACTTTTTTAAGCCTGCCCAGGCAACATCACGGTTTTTGTCCTCGTTTAATTCTTTCAGATAGGCTTCATAGTACATTTGCTTTCCGGTGACAGCGTAGGACTGCACATCTGCAGTCAGTGTTTTAGAACCAAGACGGTACTGATCCAGATACATGGTGATATTTAATTGTTCTGCTTTTACCCATGAAGTTAGAAGATTTGTTATGACCGTAATGGCTAATAGAACAGCGCCGATGCATACAACCAACTTTGTTTCTTTGACGATTTTGCCAAGACGTGCTGACTGGCTGATATCGTTTTGTGCTTTTTTCTCTTTTTTCATACTTTCCCGCCTTTCTTTTCGGATAGATAGAAACTGTGCTTATTATACCATATTTTGCTTGAGATGTGAATTGTGCAGTTTATGTTTTTATTTTTCCACTTGACAGAATATTATAAAAAGTATATTATAGTGATATCAAAATGATATCAAATACATGCAAGAAATGCACAGATGTAATGTGCAGGAAAAGGAGGCTGTTATGGAGACAGGTAGCAGGAAAGTACAAGAAAAGGTCATTATGGCGAAAAATGGCATGAAAATGCTGTTAGTAGTAGTACTTGGTTTTTTACTGTCGGCAGCATTAGTTGCCACAGGCTGTTCGCAGTTAGAGTCTGCCAGCGAAGAAGTAGTACCAGTGATTTTGATTATAGCGGGAGTAATCGCAGCAGTTTTGTGTATTATTTTATGTTGTGGATTCCGTGTAGTAAATCCCAATGAAGCGATGGTTTTTACCCTTTTTGGGCAATATTATGGCACAATCAAGTCGGAGGGATTTTATTATGTCAATCCTTTTGTGTCAGCCGTTGTGCCAGCAAAGCCGGTTTCTGGAAAAAATGTTTTGGAGAAAAAGGTTTCTTTAAAAACCCTGACATTAAATAATGAAAAACAAAAGGTAAATGATGCATTGGGCAATCCGGTGATTATCGGAGCTGTTGTGATCTGGAAAGTGGTCAATCCGACCGATGCGGTTTTTAATGTAGAGAATTACAAGACGTTTTTGTCTACCCAGTGTGATTCGATTATCCGCAAGATTGCAAGGCTTTATCCATATGATTTGATGACGGATGAGGAGGACGAGGAGAGCGGTGAGAAGACTTTGCGGGGAAGCAGCCAGGAGATTGCGGAAAGTATGTGTAAGGAGCTGCAAAAAAAGGTTGGTAATGCCGGAATCCAGGTAGAGGAAGTACGGATTACCCATTTGTCTTATGCAGAGGAGATTGCCGCAGCAATGCTCCAGAAGCAGCAGGCATCTGCTGTGATTGCCGCACGGAAGAAAATTGTAGAGGGCGCTGTGGGTATGGTGCAGATGGCGATTAACCAGCTTGGTGAAGAGGAGATTGTAATATTGGATGAAGAGAGGAAAGCGACGATGGTCAGCAATCTGTTAGTCGTGCTATGTGGTAATAAAGAGGCACAGCCAGTGGTAAACAGCAGCAGTATTTATTAAGGAGAACACTTAAGAAACGGTTTTGTGATAGTATTTTGGGAGATGATGTTTAGAATAGCCGTGAATAGTAACAGATGATGAGTTAATTCACGGTTTCTGATGTAGGGATTGATGTTATGGATGAATATGAAAAGTTAGAAGAGCAGGAAAAAAAGCTGCAGGAACGGCTTGACAGGCTTGAGGTCATGGAGACAGAAATCCGTGACAGAGAAAAAAAGCTAAAGGAAAAAGAAAAAGCAAAAAAGCAGGTACTTTTACGGCTGGCGCCGACACTCTGGCAGGATTTGGCACAATGGGCAGAGGAAGATTACCGCTCTATCAATGGACAGATTGAGTTTTTGCTGGCGGAGGCAGTACGCCAGAGAAAGAAAAAATAATTTATAATGCTTCTCAAAGTTTGACAAGTATGTTATTCTTGTTAGAAAAGGATAACATACTTGTCTGCTTATTATACGGCAGAAATTGCGCTAGAGCGTGTTTGAAAATTGCTTTTTGCATATGCGCAGGTCGTCTTGAATAATAATTTTAGGGACTGTAAGAGTAGTAGAATGGAGATTTTTATGGACAATTTAATTGAAAAGGAAATGGGTAGCATTGTTGAAACGATTTTAGAGAATTACAAGAATATGCGTGCTGTAGACAAAATGGATTTGTTTAACCAGCCAGATAAGGAAAGCATTATTGATATGATTAAGAAATTATTCTGTATTGTTTATCCAGGGTATTATCGTGACAAATCCTTTAAGATTTACAATGTGAATAACAATCTTTCGGTACTGATGGAAGATATTATGTATCATTTGAACAAACAGGTAGAAATTGCTTTAAAATATGATACACAATATGATGAGCTGAATGAAGAGGAGATCAGAGAGACAGCCCAGAAAAAATCAATTGCTTTTTTAAAGGCCATACCCAAGGTGCGCAAATATCTGGATACAGATTTACAGGCGGCATTTGACGGGGACCCGGCAGCATATTATAAAGATGAAATTGTGTATTCTTATCCTGGAATGTATGCGATAACGGTCAACCGTCTTGCGCATGAGCTTTATCTTTTAAAAGTTCCAATGATTCCAAGAATTATGACAGAATATGCGCATAATATTACAGGGATTGATATTCACCCTGGTGCGGTAATCGGGAAATATTTCTTTATTGATCATGGTACAGGCGTTGTCGTTGGAGAGACAACAGTAATCGGAGATAATGTTAAGATTTATCAGGGGGTGACATTGGGAGCGCTTTCTACCCGGGGTGGACAAAAGCTTCATGGTGCAAAAAGACATCCTACTATTGAGGACAATGTGGTAATTTATTCTGGGGCTTCTGTTCTTGGCGGTGAAACGGTAATCGGGGAAAATGCGGTAATCGGAAGTAATGCCTTTGTGACAACTTCGATTGGGAAAAATTCCAGGGTCAGCATTAAGAATCAGGAACTGTCCATTCGGGAACATGGTATGGAAACCTTTCAGGAAACAGAGCTTGGGCAGGATGAAGCATGGTTTTATGTAATATAGGGCAGGGCGGTTTGTCAGAGATAAAAGATTAAGAAAGGCTGGGTATAAACATGAAAAAACCAGAAATTAATAAACAGGGGATTAAAACAATTTATGATTCAGAATATATCAGTTTATACGATTTACAATATGATGAAAATAAGCATTATTTGAATGCCTCCAGGCGTTCTTTAGAAGAACTTTCGGCTGTAAAATCTGACACGGAGTTTAAAAAAATGGTTCCAGATGCAGTAAGCTGTGTTGTGGTTATGCGGGTGTCCAAAGAAGAACCGAAGCTTCTCCTGCAAAGAGAATTCCGCTATCCGGTTGGGCAGATTGTTTTAAGTGTGCCTGCAGGGCTGATTGATCCAGAGGACAGAAATGGCAGAAACCCTGTTCTTACGGCGGCAGCGAGGGAGATTGAGGAGGAGACCGGAATTAAAATCAAAGAATCCGACAAGCTGACTGTTTTGAATCCGCTTCTTTTTAGTACGCCGGGCATGACAGATGAAAGTAATGCGATTGCATTGGCTGTTATTGATTTGGAGAACTTATCTTCCCTGACACAGGATGGAGCCGTGGGAATGGAATGTTTTGATGGTTTTTCTTTGTTAACAAAAGAAAAGGCAAAAGAAATTTTAAGAAGCGGAGTAGATGAAGATGGTATGTTTTATTCTGTATTTACATGGATTGCACTGACAACTTTTGTAAGTGGTCTTTGGGAGGGATTCTGATTCAAGAACACTATGGGTTGTGGACTGCAATATCAGATACACTAATTGTGGTGGTATTAAAAGCTTTAATTTTGCAAATGGAGGTTGACAATGAAAAATGTTTGACTTAGTATAAAATTGTAAATAAAAGTTGAAAATAGGGTATAGAAAGTGGGGAAATATGAGAACGGTTCTCGTTGCTGGGAATCTGGGAGAGCTTCAGGACAGGGTACAGGATTTGTCGGAAATTCAGGTAACAGGGATGTTTGATAATGCGCAGGATGCGCTTCGTTTTGCGCAGAAAAATGAAATAGAACTTGCTATACTGGATATTAAAATTAAGGGAATGGATGGGATTTGTCTGGGTGGTTTCCTGCGTGACAAATATCCTGATCTTTTGCTTCTTTTTATTTCGGACAATGAATTGTACGCAATGGATGCGATTCGCCTGCATGCGGTTGATTATTTATTAAAACCGTATACGCAGGAGGAATTTATGTATTCGCTTGAAACGGCAAAACTTTTGTTAGGGAGGGGGAAAAGAAAGAAAAGAGTTTTTATCAAAACGTTCGGGCATTTTGATGTTTTTGTGGATAAGAAGCCGATTATGTTTCGCAGTGGTAAAGCAAAAGAACTGTTGGCTTTTTTGGTGGACAGGCAGGGTGGGACTGTCAGTACCGATCAGGTGATCTGTGCGCTTTGGGAGGAACGGCCTAATGATGAGGCTACCCAGAATCTTTGCAGTAAGGTATCAAAAAATCTGTGCAAGGAGTTAGAAATGTATGGGGTACAGGAAATTTTTATTGCGAGCCGGGGAATCCGCCGGGTAGATACAGAATTGTTTGATTGTGATTTGTATGCATTGCTGGCAGGAGAAGAGAAGGCGAAGAGGCAGTTTGTTGGGGAGTATATGTTAGACTATAGCTGGGCAGAGGAGCGTATGGGACAGCTCAATAAACTCAGGGATATCGGCATTCCCTGACAAAAAATAAAAAAATTTTTCTAATTTGGACAAAATGCTTATTTTGTCCTTATTTTGTTGATTTAGAAAATTACACCACAATATTTTGTTGGTTTGTGTTTTTATAGTGCGATATAGATGGTAAAAAATACCATATGAATTCCATTTGAACTCCATTTCTATTCCAGAAACTGTAATATAATGGTAAAAGTTGCAGGAAAAAGAAAAATCCTGTTGACAATATAAGGGTAATGCTGATGAATCAGCGGAAGGGAGGAAACATGGAAACAGTTGGATTACGGGTTGTCATCGCAGACAATAATTTACAGGACCGGGAAAGTAAAGAAAAAACAATGGCAGATGTGGGAATGAATGTAATTCTGGCGACGGGAAATGGCAGTAAAGCGCTGGAAGCCATACGCTGCGAGAAGCCGGATGTCGTGGTAATGGATATGATCTTACCAGGGATTGATGGAATCGGAATACTGGAGGAGATAAACAAAACGGATCACACAGGGAAAAAACCGATTTTTATTATTGAGACGGCACTTAGGATGGAAAACCTTGTAAATGAAGCGATTCAGGCAGGAGCAGATTATTATATGATGAAGCCCGTCTCCAATACGATGCTGGTGAAAAGAATGGCACAGTTAGTAGAACGTGGTGAAGAAGGAAACGAGAGAATGCAGAAGGCGGTCTGCAGAGAAATACCAATCAGGCAGGAAAAAAGAATAAGAGAACGAAAAAATTTGGCAGAAGGATATGAATTTTGCGGAGATTTGGAAAAAGATGTAACCAATATTTTGTTGGAAATTGGCATTCCGGCACATATTAAAGGGTACCAGTATATCAGGGAAGGCATTATTATGGCATTTAATGACCGTAATATGCTGCACTATATTACAAAATTTTTATATCCTTCAATTGCAAAAAAGTACAAGACAACCTCCAGCAGTGTGGAACGCACAATTCGTCATGCGATAGAAGTAGCATGGCGCAGGGGGAATATAGAAATTTTAGAAGAGATTTTTGGAAATACGATTTGTGCAGGAAAAGGAAAGCCTACGAATTCAGAATTTATGGCGCTGCTTACGGACAAGCTTCGGCTGGAGTACCGTACACAGAGTGCATCCTGAATCAGGAGGCGGTCTGGCGAAATGAATTATAACATAGAAAAGTACACGTAATAAAAAATGGCAAAACTTGACGCTGGTTCTTATTTTAGGTATGATAAGAGGCAGCGTCAGTTTTTTTTGATTATCAGGAAATTGCGTTATAGCATAGTGGTACGCTTTTGTGAGAATGAGAGGAGTGATATATTGAGGAATGACACAATGATGGCACTTAGTGATGTGCTGAACAATAAATTTGACGAATTGGTGGAAAACTGTATGAGTTCTGGTGTAATAGATTTGAACTTATATCAGGAATATGATGTAAAAAGAGGGCTGCGTGACAGCACTGGAAAAGGAGTTTTGACAGGTCTGACAGAGATTTCCGATGTAAGCGGTTATGATATTGTAGGCGGTGTGAAAGAACCGGCAGACGGAAAGCTGTATTATCAGGGGTATGATGTCATGGAACTGACAGGCTCTTCTTTAAAGAAACGATTTGCTTTTGAGGAAACAACCTATCTGCTTTTATTTGGAAAACTGCCAACGAAAGAGCAGCTAACAACTTTTGTCCAGATTTTAAGCAGCCTGCAGGAACTGTCAGGGCAGTTTGTGCGGGATGTCATTATGAAAGCTCCAAGTCCTAATTTGATGAATGGACTTCAAAAAAGCGTTTTGACTCTATATTCTTATGATGAGAATCCAGACGATATTGCGGTTTCCAATGTACTGCGCCAGTCACTTCAGTTAGTGGCTAAATTGCCTTTGATTGCAATTTACAATTATCATGCATACCGTCATTTTCATTTTTTTGACAGTCTGGTGATTAAACCGGCAAAAGAAGAATATTCTACAGCAGAAAATATCTTGCATATGCTTCGTCCCGATGGAGAATTTACGGAATTAGAAGCAAGGGTTTTAGATGTCGCACTGGTTCTTCATGCAGAACATGGTGGCGGAAATAATTCTACCTTTACAAACCATGTGGTAACTTCGTCAGGAACCGATACATATTCTGCGGTTGCTGCTTCCATTGCTTCTTTAAAAGGGCCACGTCATGGCGGCGCTAATCTTAAGGTGCAGCAAATGATTCGGGATATGTGCGAGCAGTGTGGGAAAACGCCGGATAAAGAGCAGATTCAGGAATATCTTCAAAAGATATTAAAGAAAGAAGCTTTTGATGGTTCTGGCCTGATTTATGGTATGGGGCATGCGGTTTATACTCTTTCTGATCCGAGAGAGGTTGTCTTGAAGGAATTTGCGGAGAAGCTCGCAAAGACAAAGGGTATGGAAGAAGAATTTGCTATTTATGATACGATAGAAAAAGTAGCCGCAGAGCTGATTATGGAACGATCCCATGTAATGAAGCCAGTATGTGCAAATGTAGATTTTTATAGCGGCTTGATTTATACTATGCTTGGAATTCCAGAAGAACTGTTTACACCGCTTTTTGCGGTTTCGCGTATTTCTGGCTGGAGTGCTCATCGTTTGGAAGAACTGGTCAATAAAGGAAAAATTATCCGTCCTGCCTATAAATATATTGGTCATCATAAGGAATATCCTGGTAAGAGCCTGTAAACATCAAAAAATAAAATTTAAAATTGTATAATATGAAAAAGAAAAGCCATACTATTTTGCGTAAGGAATTAGCAGAAAGAATAATCCTTGAAAAGAAAGGTATGGTGAACGATTTGAAGAAAAGGTATGTTTTATTTGCGATGTTGTGTTGTCTGTCACTAATGGTATTTGTCGGTTGTGGAAATAAAAGTGATGACAACCAGGATTCCACTGTCAGTCCATCTGTTGAGGATTCAACCAATATGCCTGACCCAACAGGAAGTGATGCGTTGGATGATGTAGAAAATGGTGTGGATGATGTGATTGACGGTGCGGAAGATGCTGTAGATGATGCAGCTGACGGTGTAAAAGATGCTGCAGATGATGCCACAGGTAACAACAATGGCACAACAAAGAAATAAGATAAAAATATCTTCTGGAACAAAAAGGGTTACTGTCAACAGAGCGAACAGTAACAAAAAAGGGACTGTCGCATGAAATGTGGCAGCCCCTTTTTTCCTCTATAAGAAATATAGTGTTGCATTTTCTGGTTCTACAGTGAAGCAGAGTATAAAAGGCATTTGCGGTTTTTAAATGTAACTTCTTTTTCCAATGTCATATTAAGATTTTTGGCAGTGTGGATAGAACGGGTATTTTGGGCATCAATAACTGCTACGATACGTTTGATATCAAGCTGTGATGATGCGTATTCGAAAACGGCTCTGCCACATTCAATAGCGTATCCATATCCCCAGTATTTACTGTCCAGTAGATAGGAGAGGGAAATTTCTTCTTTTCCGTCAATCATCTGATTTTCAATGCCGCATTTTCCAATGAGTTTTCCAGAGGTTTTGCTGTATACGCCCCATATTCCAAAACCATAAAAGGAATAGACGTTGCGGATATAGGCAGCCTGCTTTTCCATTTCAATTTCCAGATAATCATCAATATCAGGAATATAGCGGCGAATATCTGGATCTTTATACATTTTATAAATTTCTTTGGTATCTTCTGGTGTTAGTTCACGTATAATCAAACGTCTGGTATTGGCAATGGTAATTGGGATTCCCTGGCTGCGCTGTAAAACATGGGTAAAGAAGCGCTCATCAATTCCTTCAAAGGATTCTAACAATACATCGGCGCTGGAAAGATCCTGATTGCCAGAATGAGGATTTACATATCCCACACAGGTCGTTTTTGCCGCTTTTGCTGCCAGGCAGCCATTGCAGGAATCTTCTATAATAACCGCTTCTTTTGGGCTGACACCAAGTTCTTTGATTGCTTCTAAAAAAGTGTCTGGTGCGGGTTTTGGGTTTTTAACATGGGCACTGGAAATAAATTTATCAAAGTATTTTTTAATCCCAAGCGCCTTTGCGGCATGCTCGATTTCCGTTGGCGAAGAGGAAGAAGCGATGGCAAGATGGATTCCTTTTTTGTACAGCTTTTTTATTAAGTCAACAATGCCGGGAAGTGGTTGGTAGCCTTCTTCTTGTAAAACAACTTTTTTCTCATGGTTGAGTTCTTCTAAAAGTTTGTCCACAGAGACAGAAAGATGGAATTGAGCGATGGATTCTTCTGCCATTTTTTTTGTGGAGCTGCCAATATATTTTGCATGGTATGATGCGTCTACGTTCATTCCATATCGGTCAAATACCCGCAGGGCTGCTTTTTCATGCTGTAGCTCGCTGTCAATAATTACGCCGTCCATATCAAAAATAATTGCTTTTAGCATAATATCCTCCCTTCTGCCGCCTCTTTAGCCGGTGGCACAAATTCAAACACGCTCTAACGCAGACGGTAACAATTTCCTTCATTATAGCAAAGAACCTGCAAAAGGAAAAGCAAAAGAAGAAAAAAAGGGATATGTTTTTTACAGGTTCTTTGCTATAATAATGTGTAAAGAAATTCCAGTCTGGCAAAAAGCGCTGACGAATAATTTTTAAGTTATACATATAAAAAACGCAAGAGCAGCGTTTCCATTTAGTGAAAGGCAGCAGAGTGGAAATTATTATGATTAAAGCGAGGATAAAATATGGCAATTGTAAAACCATTTAAGGCAGTCAGGCCAAAAGAAGAGTATGCAAAACAGGTAGCAGCTTTACCGTATGATGTGTACAACAGGCAAGAGGCAAAGGAGGAAGTAAAAAAGGAAGAACTTTCTTTTTTAAAAATTGACCGTGCGGAAACACAATTTCCTGATACAGTAGATACATACGATTCCTGTGTTTATCAGAAAGCAAAGGAAATCTATCAGCAGATGAAAAAAGATGGGATTTTTACTTCAGATACAGAGCCATGCTATTATATTTATCGGTTGACGATGGATGGCAGGAGTCAGGCGGGAATCGTAGCTTGTGCCAGCGTAGATGACTACCTGAATAATGTGATTAAAAAACATGAAAATACAAGGGAAGAAAAAGAGCAGGACAGAATTTGCCATGTAGATACATTAAGTGCGCAGACAGGACCAATTTTTCTGGCATACCGTTCCAATGAAGAAGTAAATCAGGTTGTGAACCGTGTGATGGGAGAGGCGGCTCCGCTTTATGATTTTATCGCACCGGATAAAGTTGGGCACACTGTCTGGAAAATAGCAAAAAAGAAAGAAGTACAAACAATACAACAGGCATTTGAAAAGATACAAAATATCTATATTGCAGATGGCCATCATCGTGCGGCATCTGCCGTAAAGGTTAGCTTAAAGCGGCGGGAACAAAAAGGTGAGTATAACAAGACAGAGGAGTTTAACTATTTTCTGTCTGTGCTTTTCCCGGATGACCAGTTGATGATTATGGATTATAACCGTTGTGTAAAAGACTTAAATGGTTTCACCAAAGCGGAATTTTTAGAAAAAGCAGGAGAATATTTTACGATAACGAAGCTTTCTAAGGCAGAAAATCCTTCTAAGAAGGGAGAAGTGACAATGTATTTAGAACAGGAATGGTATCTGCTTCGTGCGTCGGAGGAACTTTTGCGGATTTCAGATGCCGTTGCTTCATTGGATGTTTCTATTTTGCAGGAATATCTGTTAAAACCAGTGCTTGGAATTGATGATCCACGTACCGATGAAAGAATTGATTTTGTAGGGGGAATCAGGGGGCTTTCGGAACTGGAAAAACGGGCAGACAATGATATGAAAGTTTCTTTTGCAATGTATCCAACTTCTATTAGGGAGCTGTTTGCGGTTGCGGATGCAGGGCTTTTGATGCCGCCAAAGTCTACCTGGTTTGAGCCGAAACTTCGGAGTGGGCTCTTTATTCACGAGATCTAAAAACAGAAATGAGGGTGAGTGAAATGGATAAAAAATTATATGATTTAATGGATTGGGCAGAGATTGAGGCGATTGTTTATTCAGAACATGACCATCCAGAGACAGTGCTTGGGGTCCATAAGGTGCATAGCAATCTTCTGATTCAGGCTTTTTTACCAGATGCAAAGTCAGTGCTGCTTAAAAATGGAAAAGATGGAAAGCTTTTTCCAATGGAAGAGGCGGATGAGGCAGGTTTTTTTGCGGCACTTGTACCACAGAGAAAGATTCAGTCCTATGAGCTGCATGCAAAATATGAAGATGGAAAAGAGGGGGTATATAAAGATCCATATGTATATCCATCTTTTTTAAAGGAAGAGGATTTAGCACTTTTTGATAAAGGAGAACATTATGAAATCTACCGTTATCTGGGGGCGCATCCAGTCAGTGTGGCGGGGGTTGGAAAAGATGCGGTTATTTTCTGGGAGGACCAGAAACCGGAAAAAGGACAAAAGGCAATAAAAGGAACACATTTTGCTGTATGGGCGCCGAATGCCATGCGGGTAAGTGTTGTTGGGGATTTTAACCAGTGGGATGGACGCAGGCATCCGATGTATCGGTTGGGGGATTCTGGAATCTTTTCTCTGTTTATTCCAGAGATAGGATGTGGTGAACTTTACAAATACGAGGTAAAAATTAATTCTCAGACGATTGTCCTTAAGACAGATCCTTATGGTTACCGTAGTGAGGTCCGCCCGGCAAACGCAAGTGTTGTGACGGATTTATATTCGTTTCCATGGGAAGATTCTGAGTGGTTGGAAAAAAGGGAAAAGGCTTCTTTTGAAAGGGAGCCTATGAATATTTATGAACTGCATCTGGGTTCCTGGAAACAGGTTTCAGACGAAAAGAATCAAATGGGAAGTTTTATGAATTATCGGGAGATTGCCCCGGAGCTTGCGAAATATGTAAAAGATATGGGGTATACCCATGTGGAGCTGATGCCTGTTATGGAGCATCCGTTAGATGAGTCCTGGGGATATCAGGTGACAGGATATTATGCCGTAACTTCACGCTATGGATCTCCAAAAGATTTTATGTATTTTATGAATTACATGCACAAGCAGGGAATCGGTGTGATTTTGGACTGGGTGCCAGCGCATTTTCCAAAAGACCAGAACGGATTGGCACGTTTTGACGGTACCTGCCTTTATGAGCATTTTGATCCACGACAGGGAGAGCACCCGCATTGGGGAACGTTAATTTACAATTATGGACGTCCACAGGTGGCAAATTTCCTGATTGCAAATGCTATGTTTTGGAAAGAAATATACCATGCTGATGGAATCCGAATGGATGCTGTTGCGTCTATGCTTTATCTGGATTATGGGCGAAATCCGGGCGAATGGATTGCCAATGAAAATGGCGGCAATGAAAATCTGGAGGCTGTTAAGATGTTACAGAAGTTAAGTGCCATTTTCCATCAAAAAAAGGATGGGGCGCTTTTGATTGCCGAAGAATCGACTGCCTGGCCAATGGTGACAGGAGATATTGAAGAGAATGGGCTTGGGTTTGATTTGAAATGGAATATGGGCTGGATGAATGATTTTACTTCCTATATGAAGGCAGATCCATATTTTCGGAAAGGTTCTCATGGAATGCTTGTGTTCAGTATGGTTTATGCTTACAGTGAGAGGTTTATCCTTCCATTTTCCCATGATGAGGTAGTGCATGGAAAGCGTTCTATGTTGATGAAGATGCCGGGAGATATGGACTTAAAATATGGCAATCTGAGGGCAGCTTATGGCTTTATGCTGACACATCCTGGCAAGAAACTTCAGTTTATGGGACAGGAGTTTGCGCAGGAAGAGGAATGGAGTGAGCAAAGAAGCCTTCACTGGGAAGAGTTAGAGGATAAAGGGCATCAGAATTTCCAGCTCTTTGTCAAAGAGTTAAATCAGTTTTATCTGAATCATCCGGCACTGTATGAAAACGATTATGATAATGAGGGCTTTGAGTGGATTAGCTGTATGGATGCAGACCACAGTATTATCACTTTTATGCGCAGTGACAGCAGGAAAAAAGAGCAGCTTTTGGTGATTTGCAATTTTACGCCTGTTTTGTATGAGAATTTTAAGATGGGTGTTCCTTTTGGGGGAAGTTATAAAGAAATTTTTAACAGTGATTGTGAACGCTATGGAGGAACTGGCTGCCTGAATAAAAAGGTTCTGCGCGCAAAAGATGTAAGCTGGGATGGAAGGGAGAATTCTGTTACGATTGATGTGCCTCCGTTTGGGATCTGTATTTTTAATGGTACGCCAAAGCATAGTTTCTAAAAGGAGGATTTATGAAAGAAGTTTTATTGCAGGCGTTTCCAAAATTGCCGCCAGAACCTTTTCCGACATTACCGCCAGTACCGACATTAGCACCGTTTTCGCCTCCAACTCCGACACCATCGCCAACACCAATTACGATTGAAGATTTGACAGAAACGTTGAGTTCAAACGTCAGTGATGAGGTGAAGAGAAATTTTCTGATGGAGTATTTGCTGACACAAAGAAATGTTTTATTGAACTTTGCCAGAACACTACTTATTGCGTTTATTGTCTATTTCATTGGGAAAAGACTTGTAAAATTTGCTTTAAAGATGACGGAAAAATGGATGGTAAAGCATGAGATTGAAATCAGTGTACAGAAATTTGTGATGTCTCTTGCCAAATTTGGATACAATCTGATCCTTATTTTTGTGGTTGCTTGGATATTAGGGGTAGGGGCAACGATTGTTGCCATTATCGGCTCAGCGGGTCTTGCGATTGGCCTTGCTTTGCAGGGAAGTCTTTCCAATCTTGCGGGAGGTGTTTTAATCTTGGCATTAAAACCCTTTAAAATAGGAGAATATATCTCTGTATCAGGAGTGGAAGGAACGGTAGATGCGATTGATATTTTTTATACACATCTTTCTACCCCGGATAATAAAATAATAGTGATACCAAATGGTACGATAACGAATTCAACGATAACGAATACAACGCATGTCTCGAAACGAATGCAGATTATTGATTTTATGGTGCCATATGAGATGGACGTGGAAAAACTACGGGAAAGACTGATGGAAATTATGCGGGAAGACGAGCTTCTTTGCCAGGACGATCCAATGGAGGTTGTAATTAGCAAGCTTACCCCATTAAAAGTACATATGCAGATGAAAGCATGGGTAAAGACAGAAGATTACTGGAATGCCAGATTTGGCTTAATGGAGAAATTAAAAGGGATTCTGGGAGAAAATCAGACTTGTGACGAGGATGGAAATCAGTTATAATAACACAGGGAAAAAAACAGAAGGCAGGTGAGTAGCGTGATTAGTATTTTCCGTACAGATGACAGAATTATCCATGAAGAAAAAGAACTTAGCTCTGGGGCGTGGGTAAATATGATAAATCCCACGATAACAGAGGGGGAAGAGATTGCAAAAGAGCTGGATATCGACCTCCATGACCTGCTTGCGGCATTAGATGAAGAGGAGAGTTCCCGTGTAGAACTGGAAGATGGTTATACGCTGATTCTTGTCGATATACCTGCTACGGAAATACGCCACGAAAAAGAGGCATACAACACGATTCCGCTTGGTATTATTCTGACCCCGGATATTATTATAACAGTATGTACGGAAGAAACACCAGTACTTCAGGCATTTGTCAATGGCAGGGTAAAAGAGTTTAGTACAAAAAAGAAGCTGCGCTTTGTGTACCAGATTTTGTTCCGTATCTCGACACAGTATCAGTCCTGCCTTCGGATTATTGATAAAAAGCGCACAGAAATCGAGGAGCGGATTGGTTATAATACAGAAAATGTGGATTTGATTGATTTACATGCATTAGAATCTACTTTGGTCTATTTTGCAACATCCCTTCGGGCAAATGGTGCTGTTCTTGACCGCCTGACAAGGTATAAAAGATTAGAGCAGTACCCGGAAGATAAGGATTTGCTTAATGATGTAATTGTGGAAAACCGTCAGGCGATTGAAATGACGTCGATTTATCGTGATATTATCAATGGAACAAGAGAACTGATGTCCTCGGTCTTAGATAACCGCCTGAATAATGTGATGAAGGCTTTGACCTCTGTGACACTGGTTATGGGTGTTCCAACATTGATTTCCGGGCTGTATGGTATGAATGTAGATACGAGGTGGATGCCATTTGCCCATAAGCCGCATGGTTTTGGAATTATTTGTGTTATGGTGGCTGTAATCTGCACCATAACAATGTTTATCTTAAAAAAGAAAAAGCTCTTTTAGAGCTTTTTCTTTTTTTGACGATAGGAACGGGTTGCTATTCACGGCGGGTTATTGATAAAAACGGATTCTGTCTATAATGGTTTCTTTTTTGACAGAGCGGGCTAAAAATGCTGACAGCAGGATTTCTAAAACAATCAATGTAATTGCCATAATATATACTGCTGTAAGGGGGAAGCGGTAAATCCGGATTCCAAGGATTCCATTTCCTTTTGCCCATATAAATGTGCGGATGGATAGCCAGGTGCCTATTGTAATTATCGTAAAAAGCGTTCCAAGGATATAAAGCCCTCCCTCAAACTGCAGCATATGAAAGAGCTGTTTGTCAGTCATACCTACAGCCTGCAGCATTCCGATTTCCTTTTTTCTCTGTTGTACGCTGCTCACCATGGTATTAATCATATTCATAATGCAGATACTTCCCAGGATTCCAAGAAAAATGCAGCAAATGATGGTAAGGCCTCTGTCTGTAGATTGTTCTGATTCATAGTTTTCCTGCCATATGTGTAATGACAGAAGAGGTTCCTGTTCAATCAGTGCTTTGATTCGTTTTTCTGTTTCTATATTATAATCCTCATCTCCCCAGACAGAATAGACAGAATGGCAATTTGCATTATCAGGACAGAGGTTTTTTAAACCTTCACTTGCTGTGAAAATTCCAGGAAATAGAATAGGAAAATCCCCAAATGCCACTACTTTAGCCTTTTTCATCAGAGGAAGGCCATCCCCCTGATCAACAACATAGGAGATGGTATCTCCGACTTTCAGATTGTGAAAGGACCACCGTGCGGCACGTTCATCTACCACTACCCGTTCGCCGGATTTCAAGGCTTCATAGGTAACAGTTCCCTGTGTGATTCTGTCCATCAGAAAGGCTTTGTTTTCTTCGGGTACGCCCATGATTTCATAAATATCGGAAAGTTCTGGTATTTCTGCAAAGATGCTGTCAAAGGCAGTGACGTCTTTCACGCCTTCGATTGCTTTTATTTTTTGCAGCAAATCATTCGTAAGAGGGTTATTTTCTATCACGTTTTTCCATTCCCGTTCTGGGTGTTCTGCATTGTCAAACTCAATCCGTTCTGTAATCATGTATTGTCCATGGCATAAATCATCAGCATACAATTTTGCATCGGTACAGGAAATTACGGTGGCAACGACCATAACCAGAATACCGGTAGCAGACATGGAAAGAATCGTTAAAAGGCTTCGCACTTTAGAGCGTTTCATATGATTTTTTACCAGATAGGATATGCGGATGCGGTTGCTGCTTTTGCGTAATTTTTTATCTGAAAGGATTATTTTTGGTTTATCATTGGAAGCAGGATAATGAATGGCTTCCATTTCTGTAATTTTTTCTGCAATCCGCATAGGTTTCCGCAGGGAAATATACATCATCAAAAAGGTGATTCCCAAAGACAGAACGGCTGCTCCGATATGCGAAATGACAAGGTTTGGAACGGAAATCCAGGGCAGAATTTCTCTGAAAATATCCCAGGATTTTGCATGGAGAACCAACATTCCGATGGTTTCAAAGATGATTCCGGCAAAGATTCCAAGCGGGGCAGCCTTTGTGGTAATCCCGATTCCTTCCTTAAAAACAATACGGCGGAGTTCCTTCGTGGTCATTCCGATGGCTCTTAATCTGCCAAATTCCTGAATCCGTTCATTGATTCTTACATAGTAAATACTGTAAATTGTGATAACTCCTGCCAAAGCCACGACACAGATTATTGCAAAGATAATCAGAAACACATTGGGGTCAGTATAATTTGCTGCGAGGTTGTAACTGTTGATAGATACGTCATCTTCAGGAATCTGATGTTCTTTTGCCAGATTGTAAATGGTGTTTTCAATCTGGACAGTGGAAGTGGAGGCATTCTGTCTGGAAATGCGAAAGAGAAACTCATAGGAAATCTCTTTGGAGTTAAATTCTGTTTCCAGTAATTGTTCCGATACAAGAATTGTATTATCTTCGGAATCCAAATCATGATTATTTTTTAAGATTCCTGAAATAACAAAATCTTTCTGCTGGCTGTGCCCTGCCTTTTCGCCGTGCAGAACCTGATAGGACAGGGAAATGGAATCGCCCGTTTTTACCGATATCCCAAGCCGTTTAGCCGCCCCGGCTGTTATGGCGATTTCATTTTCTGATTCTGGCATATGTCCCTGCGCCAGCTTTAACCGCAGCATATCTACTGTTTCGTCTGTCATATAATAATAGTGGACATATTTTGTGTCAGGAAGTTCTGTAAAAGCGATTTGCTTCAACAGGCCGCATTCTGCTGTATCTGGGCTATCAGCCAATTGTCCTGCAATTTCTTTTGTAACATTTTTATACCATCCCTGCCAGTTTGGATTGTAGGCATTGATAGAGGCATACTGTTCCTGCTGGAATACAACTCCGATTGCCAGTATAGTAAAAATTAGAAAGGAAGCAAGAAACACAGCGATTCCAATTAATAAATTTCTTTTTCGATAGTATTTTCTGTTCTGCTTTGCAATCCTTTGTATCATATTCATGTTCTCCCCACCACCTTACCATCTTTGATTACGATTGCGGAATCTGCAATGCGTGCAATACTTTTGTCATGTGTAATCATAACTAAAGTCTGTCCATAATTTTTTACGCTCTGCTTTAAAAGAGTTACGATTTCTAATCCTGTCTGGGAATCTAAGTTTCCGGTAGGTTCATCTGCAAGAATAATAGCCGGGTTTGCCGCCATAGCCCTTGCAATGGCACAGCGCTGTTTCTGGCCGCCGGATAAAGTGTCTGGCAGCATATCTTTTTTATCCGAAAGCCCTACGTTGCTTAGCAGCTTTTCGATTGCTGTTTTGTCTATGTTCTTGCCCTCTAATCCCATTGGGAGAATGATATTTTCCCAGACGGTAAGTGAGGGAATCAGGTTAAAGTCCTGAAAGACAAAACCGATTTTCCTTCTTCGAAATTTTGCCAGTTCATTTCTGTTTAGTTCAAAAATATCCTGCTCTCCAATATAGACTTTTCCAGAGTCTGGTCTGTCCAGCCCGCCCATCAGATGGAGCAGGGTAGACTTTCCGGAGCCGGAGCGTCCTGCAATCACAGTAAATAAGCCACGCTCTATTTCCAGGTCAATCTGGTCTACGGCTTTGACCGGATTATCTTTTGTGCCATAATATTTTATTAGGTTCTCTACTTTTACAATTGTTTCCATTGTTCCCCTCCTGTGTCTATTTCCAGTTGGTACGCTGTTTTTCCAGACGTCCTTTTATCGGCAGTAGAATTGATATACCAATCAGGCTGTACAGAGCAGCGAGCAGAGTAACCGCCATATTTATTCCCCAAGTATATATATCATTTAAGTCACGTGCTATCCATAGAAGATAGATGGTATAAAAGATGGCAGAGAAAGCACCAACAGTAATCAGTGACTTTATCGCAAAGGAAAGAGCCATAATGGCATTTTGCAGTTCTTCCAGGCTTTCCGGTTTGCGGTGTAAAAAGGAAAACGCATTTTTAAAGTCTTTGGTATATCCTGCAAAAAATAATGCAAGGAACATGTAAAAAAGTACTGTAATCAAAGCGGGAAGATCAAAGTAAAAGGAAAAGGGAAACTGTTTTTGTGAGGCTGTAGTGAATGCTAAAAAAAGCAGAAGCAATAAATTTCCCATAATCCATGCAATCATCCGAAAGACATTTCCATGTGCAATTTTCTTTTTTTGGTTTTCTGTTTCCTGAATCAGATGCATCATATTTTCCTCCGCCTTTTTAGAATAGGAATCCCCTGTAAGGTGTTCCCCTGATAATAATTCATTTACGTTGATTTCTAACAGTTCACACAGAGGAACCATAATGGAAATATCAGGAAGCCCTTTTCCACATTCCCATTTGGAAATTGCTTTATCGCTGATTCCAAGAGCCTCCCCAAGCTGTTTCTGTGTCATATGTTTTTCTTTTCGCTGTGCTGCGATAAATTCTCCTATTTTTTCTTGTTCCATAAAAATCCTCCAGGCTGCGTCTTTTGCGGCTCAAATAGAGATAAAAGACGCTGTTTTTTTCATTTACAAACTGTTTTGTGACAGTGTCTAATGTTGTTATGGGCCAGGAAATTTTGTTGACCCTCGTTCCGGAATCTGACTATAGTATATTCTGTCAACTTATTCTCTGTAAACCGACAGACAGTAGAAGATAGGTAGAGATTTCTGTTGTTATTTCCCAAAATTCAGGGAAAAAGAGGACTCTACGCTCCGTAGAGTCCTGCGAATTATAAGGAGCTGTCGTATTTTCAAACTCTTTGAAAGTGTCTGGAGTGGTGTTTTACGTGCATATAAAACTTAATTACACACATGTTAAAATGAGAAGCGTTAGGAACTGTAAATAAATTAAAAGAACAAGTTACGAAAAACAGGAGAGTTAGTTGTTCCATTTAATTATTTACAGTTCCTTAGTGCTTAAAAATATAAACACATGGCAAGATAACCACAAACCCAGTGAAGGACGGCACAGCTCCACATATTTCCATGACGTTCGTATAAATAACCAAGCGCAATACTCAAGGCAAAGGCGCTAAGCATAAAAATAAAACCGAAAGGAAGGTGCATCAGCGAAAAAAGGAGAGAGGTCAGCAGGATTCCAAAAGTTTTCTGGTATTTTACCTGCATTAGTGATTTGATACTGGTCTGGATTACGCCGCGTGCCAGGAATTCCTGAAAAATTGCTGTGAAAAGATAAACACGTGCGCCATGCAGGGAGCCTCCAATAAATTTCTTTTTAATCTCTATGCCAATCAACGTAAGTATTAATTTGGAAAAAATCAAAACAAAGCACCCAGCCAAAAGGAGGATACCAGTTTCTATCAGATTTTTTCTAAAGGTTGCACGTTTGGGGATTACACCAATATCACGCAGCGAAAAGCTGGTGCAGAAAATAATCTCCAGAAATAGAAGAAAAGCAATTCCTTCAATTAACAGGGTGTAAAAGGAGGTTTTCAGATTCAGGTGCAGTGTGAATTGAAAAAGGCTCCAGAGCGAAAGGTAAATGCTAATACAAAAAATCAGTCCTGCAAAAATGTAGGCGCAGTCATGTTTATGCTGTTTTAAGAAACGCTGTTCCGTAATGTCATCAAAAAGGATCACCATTCCCGGAAAAGCATCGTAGCGGCCAGGAGTGGATTCGTCTGCCTGCACCAGGCTGACATCAACGGTGAAATATTGAATTGTATTATCGTGTTCATATTTTACCGTTGTCTTTTTTGTGACAGCGTTTTTATTGATGGTATTTGAAAAAAGTCGATTAAAGCCTTTGTTTTTTTTGTTTGTCAGAAAAAGCGCTTCAAAGGACTGGTTCTTTAGTGTTTCAAAGGAGGTGGAAAATATTTTTTCGCAGGCGGAATTCATATAGGAAATCTGGCCTGTATGGTCGACTGTCATAATGCCATCGCTCATATTTTCAAAAATTTCCTCTTTTTGTGAAGGAGAAAGACTGGAAGTGCCAGGAGAGTCCATGTTACGTAAGTGTCCTTTCTTTTTTTGATTGATAAACTGGTTTATGAAGTTCGTGCCCAACCATGGCAATGGAGGTGATTCCCGCCATTAAGTCAGCAATTGGCCCTGCATACATGATTCCATCAATTCCCATAAATAATGGGAGAAGAATAATCAAAGGAAGCAGGAAAATAATCTGTCTTGTCAGGGATAAAAACACGCCGCCTTTTGGTTTTCCAATTGCTGTAAAAAAGTTTGAACTAATTGGCTGTAAAAAGTTCAGGAAAGTAAAGAAAAGAAAAATCCTGAAATAGCTTTCCGCAAAGGAATAGTATTCATTGGAGCCATCTCCAAACAGGGAGATAATCTGCCTTGGAATAAGCTGGAACAGGGCAAATGCTGTCAATGCCAGTAAAAAACCGCAGGAGACAGCACTCAGATATGCCTTTTTCACACGGGCATATTTGGCAGCGCCATAGTTAAAGCTGACAATTGGCTGCAGCCCTTGTGAAATTCCAATAATAAAACCAAGAAATACCTGGTTTACTTTTGTGATAATGCCAGCACAGGCAATGGGGACAGCCTCACCATAAATGGAAAGAGAGCCGTAGTATTTCAGCGATTTATTCATTACAATCTGTACAATCATCATGGCAAGCTGGTTACTGCACGGAGCGGCTCCAAGGGAGAGGATTCTCCCAATGTATTCCCTGTGTGGTATAAAATGCGCTGTACATAGGGAAATACTTTTAGCGTGAAGAAGCATGTACATTGCCATACTTCCAGATATAATCTGCCCAATCACCGTTGCGGCGGCAGCGCCGGACATTCCCCAGTGGAAGCCAAAAACAAAAAGCGCATCTAATATGGTATTGATGACAGCTCCAACCAGATTGCAGGTCATGGCAAATTTTGGTCTGCCATCTGCGCGGATTAAATGTCCGCCTCCGGTAGCAAGAATCAAAAATGGAAACCCAAAGGAAACAATGCGGGTATACGGTCTTGCATAGGGCAGTACATTGTCTGGTGAGCCAAAAAAGGTCAGAAGCGGATTCAGGAAAAGCTGTGTAACCAGACAGAGCAAAACACCGCAGCTAATCAGCATGGTAACTGCATTTCCGGCAAAGTTTGGCGCTTTTTTCGCCTGTTTTGGGTCAAGCTGGCTTTTTCCCATTGCAATATTAAACGAAGAGGCTCCGCCAATGCCGAAAAGCAGTGCAATGGCAATGCAGGAAATTGACAGTGGGAAACTGATATTTGTTGCTGCATTGCCAAGTTCTCCGATACTCTGTCCAATGAAAAACTGGTCAACAATGTTGTATAAAGAGCTGACGAGCATTGCCACAATGCTGGGAACAGCAAATTCAACCAATAAAGAGCCTATATTTTTTTCACCTAGTGGATTGGAATTCATAATTATTCTCCTTAGAATAGTAACATTATAGTTCTATGATATGTTTAAAAAAAGAGATTGTCAATGTTTAGAGTAGCCGTGAATAGTAACTACTGTTTACTCTGTTACCAGTAACAGCAGCATGTTTGCCTGACAATTCTCTGTAAAAAATTTTAGCATATTTTACTGTGTTTAAGCAATCTTTTTATGAGATAATTATAGAGGAAATCTAGCAGGAGGTAAACGATGTGAGATTCATTATTACAATATGGGGAACGGTGTTGTAAAATGACTGGTTTATGGAATGCTATATTCTGGTACTTCTTATGGAATAAGGAAAACATAACGTAGTTTGGTGTATTCGCAGAAAAGAGAAAGAGAGGAAAAATTTATGAAACGGGTTATTAAGGAAAGTATGTTAGGCAAATATGAAAGTTATTTAAAAAATGAGGAAAAAAGCAAAGCAACTATCAGCAAGTATCTTTGTGATGTAAGGAAACTGATCAACTATCTGGGTGGAAGGGAAGTAAAGAAAGAGCTGGTGCTCTCTTACAAAGATAAACTTTTAAATCAGGATGGCTACAAAGTCAGCAGCATTAATTCTTTTCTGGTGGCTGCAAACTGCTTTTTTGAATATATGGGCTGGTTTGATTTGAAGGTAAAAACCTATAGAGTACAGCAGGAAACATTCTGCCCGGAAAACAGGTTTCTGTCAAAAGAAGAATATTATCGGCTTGTAAGGGCGGCAAAAGAGGCAGGGAAGATTCGTCTTGCGATGATCCTGCAGGCAATCTGTGCTTCAGGCATCCGTATCAGTGAGCTGAAATTTATCACAGTGGAATCCGTGCAGAACAACATGATTGTTATCCATAGTAAAGGAAAAGTACGGAGGATTTTTCTGCCGGACAAGTTAAGGAAGGAACTTCTGTACTATATTGGAAGGAACGGAATTCGGAAGGGAATGGTTTTTTGTACTGCTTCGGGAAAAGCGGTCAACCGGAGCAATATCTGGAAAGAGATGAAGGCTCTCTGTAAAAAGGCGGGAGTTGCTCAGGATAAAGTATTTCCTCATAACCTGCGCCATCTTTTTGCGACTGTTTTTTATAATATCAAAAGAGATATTGCAAAACTGGCAGATGTTCTTGGCCACAGCAATATTGAAACAACAAGGATCTATATCAGGACAACCGGCAGCGAATATATGAGACATCTTAACCAGATGGAACTTGTGCCCATGTTCTGACGGTAGAAGAAAATCGTCTTTCATTCTGTTATTATAGATATTTTTTATAGTTTTTGGAAAGTAAAAAACTGTATGCAGCCCGCATACAGCTTTTACAACATAATGTTTATTATGTTATCCAAATACATATGCCATTGTAGCACGGAATTCTTTGTATTTCAAGGATTTTTTTAGATTTTCCTGTATATACGGGAGTTTGACAGTCTAATAGTATAAAAAGTACCACAAAGCCTTGAAATAGGC
>CANSYK010000051.1 GCA_947651225.1 uncultured bacterium
TATCGAAGTCTAACCCTATGCCTTAACTAAATGACATTGCGGAGTGAACAGTAACCATACATCTTGTAATTTTGTGTGAAGTTATCTATAATAGCAGCAGAAAGAGTATATTGTGATAAAGGAGGGCAAAAATGGAGTATCGAAGACTGGGAAAAACAAATTTGATGGTGAGTGAAATTGGTTTTGGCGGGGAATGGTTGGAGCGTCATAATTATGAGGAGTGTAAAGCTGCTATAGACCGTGCGGAGGAACTTGGAATTAATATTTTGGATTGTTGGATGTCGGCGCCTGATGTGCGTACGAATATAGGAAAAGCGCTTGCAGGCAGACGTGAGCGGTGGTTTATTCAAGGGCATATCGGTTCTACCTGGCAGGATGGACAATATGTCCGTACCCGAGATGTGGACAAGTGCCGCATAGCTTTTGAAGATTTATTGGCTCGCATGCAGACAGATTATATTGATTTAGGAATGATTCACTTTATTGATCAGGAAAGTGATTGGGAAGCTGCCATAAATGGTTCTTTTTTACAATATGTAAATGAACTGAAAGATTCTGGAAAGATTCGCCATATTGGAATGAGCACCCATAACCCGGATATAGCGAAGAAGGCAGTGGAGAGCGGACTTGTAGAAATGATGCTTTTTAGCATTAATCCGGCTTTTGATTTATTGCCTCCAACAGATAATATTGACAATTATTTTGCGGAGGAATATCAGGCCGATTTAGGTGGAATTGATTTGGCAAGAGCAGAGCTTTACAAATTGTGTGAGCAAAAAGATGTTGGTCTTACTGTGATGAAACCTTATGCTGGAGGCCGTCTGTTTGACGAAAAGCGTTCGCCTTTTGGGGTGGCGCTGACGCCAGTACAATGTATCCACTATTGTCTGACTCGTCCGGCGGTAGCTTCTGTATTGGCTGGATATGACACTCCAGAGCATGTAGAGCAGGCGGTAGCATATGAAAGTGCGTCTGACAGGGAAAAGGACTATGCAAGTATTCTGGCGAAAGCCCCACGCCACACGTTTAGTCAGGGAGAATGTACTTATTGCGGTCATTGCAAGCCATGTCCTGCAAAAATTGATATTGCTATGGTAAATAAGTATTATGATTTGGCGGTAATGCAGACAGAAGTGCCTGCAACAGTGAAATCACATTATCTTGCGCTGGAATATCGTGCGGATGCCTGTATTGGCTGCCATAGCTGTGAAAGCCGCTGTCCTTTTGGTGTGAAAATTGCCATGCGGATGGAGAAGACAGCAAAACTGTTCCAGGAGTAAAAAATTGCTTTACAAAATGTAAATTATATGATAATCTAACAAAGCCGTAAATACCGTTGCTCAGAAACAGGATACTCCACCCGTTTCTTAGTAATTGGTGAAATAAGTTGATAAAATAAAGGAGGAACATTTACTATGATTAGTAAAGAAAAGAAAGCAGAAATTATTAAGACTTATGGACATACACCAGAGGACACTGGTTCTCCGGAGGTACAGATTGCGCTTTTGACTGCACGTATTGTGGAGTTAACAGAGCATTTAAAGGTAAATAAAAAAGATCATCATTCAAGACGTGGCCTATTAAAGATGGTTGGACAAAGACGTAACCTTCTTGAGTATTTGAAGAAAAAAGATTTGGAAGGATATCGTACTCTGATTGAGAGATTAGGTTTAAGAAAATAATTCTTAAAGCTTATATAGAGCCATTCGGCATTGCCGGGTGGCTCTTATCGTTATTGGCTTAAGATGGCTGTTCTAAGAATAGCCATGAATAGTAACGTGGAGATAGAAATATAATGAAAAAAGTTCTTGCATTACCGCCATAGTTATGGTAGTCTATGATAGTTGTGAGTAGAGATATTCCTCTGTTACAGTTGCAAAAAGCACAAAAGTATTAAGAATGTCAAAATTTATGAAGGAGGTCACACAAATGAACGATATTATCAAAGCAATTGAAGATGCGCAGTTAAAGTCTGATATTACAGATTTCCGTGTAGGTGATACGGTAAAGGTATATGCAAAGGTTATCGAGGGAAACAGAGAGCGTATTCAGGTTTACGAAGGAACTGTATTAAAGAGACAGAATGGCGGCGCTCGTGAAACATTTACAGTCCGTAAGAACTCAAATGGTGTTGGTGTAGAAAAGACATGGCCATTACACTCCCCGATTATTGATAAGATTGAGGTTGTCCGCAGAGGTAAGGCAAGACGTGCGAAGTTATTCTATCTTCGTGACAGGGTAGGTAAAGCTGCCAAAGTGAAAGAATTGGTAAAATAATTGCGAAAACGAAATATCAGGTATGAAAGATGTGGTATATGTTATATATACCGCATCTTTTTTTGTAAGGAACTGTAGAAAAATAACTGTATTAGTATAACCCAATTTAATTAACCATACCTTTTGCTGGTCTGCTTTCCCGATAGCACAAGTGTAAAATCCTCAGCGCAGCCCACTGCGCCTACGTTTTTACACCTGCACTCTCAAAAAAGCATACTCACCAAAAGATAAGGTAATTAAATCGGATTATACTAGTTGAGAATCTACGACAAATGTAGCGGTGCGCTTTTTGTAAAGAGTACGGATTTCCTGCATATAATATTTTGAATAATTAAGTTTTTTGCATAGCTTAAAAGGAGTATGATATGGCGACAGTAATGATTGATGCCGGTCATGGCGGATACGACAACGGAGCATCCTTTGATGGGAGAGCGGAAAAAAATGACACATTAAATCTTGCGTTGGCGGTAGGGAATATTTTAGAAAACAATGGGGTAGATGTGTTATATACCCGTACAACAGATATTTATCAAAGTCCCACAGAGAAAGCGAATATAGCGAACCGGAGTGATGCGGCATATTTTATTTCCATTCATCGTAATTCAAGTACGGAGCCAGAGACATATTCTGGTGTGCAGACTTTAGTATATGCGGATGCGGGAATTCCGGCACTTTTTGCAAAAAATATTAATGCGGAGTTAGAGAAGGTAGGATTTACAAATCTTGGTACGGAGGTACGTCCAAATCTTGCGGTACTCCGCAGGACGAATATGCCTGCTGCGCTTTTGGAGGTTGGTTTTATCAATACAGAGAAAGACAATCGGATTTTTGATTTAAAATTCCCAGAGGTAGCGCAGGCAATTGCAAATGGGATTTTGGAAACGATTCATGGGGCAAACCTGGAAAGCAATGAAGTAGACAGATATAGTGTGGAATTGGGGACTTTTATGCACCACAGTAATGCAGAGGGGCTTGCAAAAAATGTACAAAAGGATGGTTATCAATGCTATGTTGAACCAGTCAGCCAATGTTTCCGGGTCTGTGCTGGCACATACCAGGATATGGAAAGTGCAAAAAAAGCGCAGAAGATGTTGTTTGAAAGAGGGTACGAGGCCAGAATTATTGAACAGTAACCAGTAAATTTTGAATTGTATAGAATAAAAAAGTAAGACTTGACAAATAAAGGAAAATTATTTATGGTTATTGTAAACGTTTCCGATACCGATTTTACGGCGGAAATGAAATAAGGTGTGGGAAGCTGCCAAAGGGTGAAGGTGCTTTTTGGCAGCTTCTAAGAAAAAAGGAGGAAAAAAAGATGGGCAAAAAAACAGTAACAAAAAGCCTGAGTATTTTGCTCTCGGCAGCAGTGGGAATAACGAGTATTTCTTTTCCGGCTGCTACCAGAAGCACAGCATCTGCGGCGGAAAAGCCAGAGATTAATGTAGATTCTCTGCTGCAAGTAAAGGTCGACGATGGCAGTGCAAAGAGCATGAAGCTCTATTCCAATGGTGTTTATGAGACAGCAAAGGAAATGAGTGCAGGGGCGCACAAGGTATCATTACTGGTGGATGGTGTTGAGGCTGATACGGCTGATATTACCCTGTCAGACAAGCAGACGGTGTATCTGCGCAGCAAGGACGGTGATTTGACAGATTCTGTCAATGACAAGGATAAGGGCTTTTATAGTTCTGCCACATTGGTTGGTGGCTTTGGCAGTGAGCTTGTATTCAAAAAAGGATTTTCATTGGAAAGCTGGAAACAGGATGATTCCAATGGAGATATTACTTATGTTGGAGGCGGTATCTATCAGGAAACTTTTGAGGTGGAAGCATCAGATTCTGATTATACGGTCGCTGACGGTGGATATAAGATTGCCTTTGATCATGCCTGGGATTATAATTTTGGCAAGGACGGAGTTGTTAATGGGGATAATATAGCATTAACAATCCCTGCAGGTACTACCAAGTTCAGCGTTTTTGTGGATGCCATTAATCAGAAGGTCGGGGATTCCATCAATGATAAGGGCTATGAGGTAGCACAGTCCGATGGGACAACCTATCAGTCACCAGCATATGGAATGAGTGTTTCTTTCATTGGTACAGCCAGGGAAGACGGCGATGGGGATTGGGATAATTCTAAGAAAGGCTATGAATTTACCCAGATTTCCAGGGATTTGTATCTGTACAGCAAAGTTTTTGAAAAAGCAGGAAGTTATTCTTATAAGTCCGTTTTTGATTATGCAAAATGGTATGAGAAAGAGGCTGACAACAAAAATATCACTACAACAAAGGATGGGCAGAATGTAGTATTTTTGTATAACGCTGCTGATGGATATCTCTATGATACCGTAAACAGTGCTGGAACAGTGGCAGAGCTTTTAGGAATGAAGGAAGCGGCTGTAAAGTCTGAGGTGACTGCCAATGATGACGGAACGGTGAAATTTGTGCTGGCTGATGGTGTGAAAGAAGGAGACACGGTAAAGTTAATTTACCAGCCTGTTACAAAGAATGAAGATGGTACATACAGTCTTGAAAAGGATTCTTCTGCTACTACAGTGGATTTAAAGGCAGGAAAGAACAGCAAGGGGGAATTTAATAACTCTTATGTAGCTGATAGTGTTTCTTTTGGTGCAGGAGCAGTAACCGTTGCTTACTATTATACGGTGAATGGTGCAGAGTACAATGATACTTCTGCCAGTCTGGTTAAAGTAGACGGAAAAGATATGGCGGTATATGAGAAAGCCGCTTTTGAAGGAAGGAAAGTCTTTATACCAGGAACATTTCCTGGAGAGAGCTGGAATGCGGCTTCAAACCAGATGACCTATGTGGGAGATGATCTTTACACATATACCTTTAAGGATGTTCCAGCGGCAAACTATGAGTTTAAAATTGCGATTGGCGGCTCATGGGATGAAAATTATGGAGATGGAGGTTTAAAAGATGGGGCAAACATTATGCTTGCGGTTGATAAGACGCAGGATGTAACGGTTTACTATAATGACAAGACCCATCTTGCTGTAACAAACTTAACTTATAAGTTTGCAAATGTTACCCTTTCAGGAACCGGCATTCCGTCTGGCACGGAACTTAAGGATGCGGGGCTTACCGGGATTTACAGTGTTTCGGTTGACTTAGGGGCAGGAGAATATAAGGATGTAAAATATATCTGTGAAGGTGACGAATATGTCTCTGATGCCTTTACATTAAGTGAGGCAAAGAAGGTGACATTCTATTTCGATCCGAATACAGAGATTTATTACAATGATTCCTCTGATAAGACAGTAGATGCAGACAAGGTTTACTTTAACACAAAAGATACTGCTTACAAGAGTACATATGGTGCTGTTGCAACCAAAAGCAAGACCACATTTACGATTGACACAGGAAAAGATGTGACATCTGTAAAGATGGTGGTGAAAGGGCCAGAAAAGAAAAACCTTGAAATGACAAAGAAGGAAACAGCGGACGGACTGAGCTGGTCTGTAGACGTAAGCTTTGATACCATTGGACAGTACACCTATTTCTTTGTGCTTTATGCAGGAACAAGCGTAAAGATTTATTGTGATGATGATGGTTATTATGGGGAAGGGAAAGTTACTGATTTAACGGATATGCAGGCATATGACTTAATTGTCTATAAGGATGGTTTTAAGACATCAGAGTGGATGAAAAATGCAGTGATTTACCAGATTTTCCCAGATCGTTTCTTTAATGGAGACACTTCTAATGACCAGGCACAAAAAACAGCAAGAGGTTCCCTGGATTATGAGTTTATAACGGATTGGGATACTATACCGGAAAATCCAGAGCAGGAAGAATTAAATCCAGACAGCTATCCATCAAATGCATTCCGTGGAGATGGAGAATGGGGCAATGAGATTTATGGTGGTGATTTACAGGGAATTATCAAGAGAATTGACTACTTAAAAGCGTTGGGTGTAAATGTAATTTATTTAAATCCTGTATTTGCTTCTATTTCAAATCACCGCTATGATGCCAGTGATTATTCTAAAATTGATCCGATTTTAGGTGATTTGGGTGATTTCCAGGAATTAGTAGAAGTGGCAAAGAAAAATGATATGCATATTATTTTAGATGGTGTATTTAACCATGTGGCGGATGATTCTGTTTACTTTGACCGTTACTACAGATACTTGGGGCAGGATGGCACTGTAGGCGCTTATCCATATTGGGCATATGTCTATGACTATATGGCAGAGAGTCATGCAGACAAGGATACTGCTATAGCAGCAGCAAAGAAATATTTTAAGGATAACTATAATGTAACGGATTTCTCCTATACAGAGTGGTTTGAAGTGAACCAGGCCTATATGGATGGTGATGTGAAGGATTCAATTGGTTTGCGTGCCGGAAAGCCGGTTTATGGATATGATTGCTGGTGGGGATATGACAATATGCCGGTTATTTATTCTACGAATGGTTCTGAGTACCAGACAGGAAACTGGGGAGAAAAGATTATCGGAGATACAGCAAATAATAAAGATGCTTCCGACAGTATTACACAGTACTGGCTGTCACAGGGTTCTAATGGCTGGAGACTGGATGTGGCAAATGAAGTTTCTGATGAAACATGGCAGCATTTCCGTAATTCGGTAAAGGCTCTTGACAGTGACAATGTTATTGTCGGCGAAATTTGGACAGATGCAGTACAATATCTGTTAGGGGATATGTATGATTCTGTTATGAATTATGTATTCCGTGGCGCTGTTTTAGGCTATGCAATGGGCGGCAGTGCTACAGATATGATGAAAACCTTAGAAAAAATCAGGGAGCGTTACCCAGAGGAGGCATTTTATGCGATGATGAATCTGGTTGGCTCTCATGATACCTTCCGTGTGCTTTCTTATCTGGATGGTATTGATGATGACCGTAACCAGAAGGATTTAGAATCTGCATTCCCATCTTATGAGAAGACTTCAGATACAGCAAAGGCAAGGCAGTATCTGGTGGCGTTTTTACAGATGACTTATGCAGGCGCTCCTACTATTTATTATGGAGATGAAATGGGACAGGTTGGTGCGGATGATCCGGATGACCGCCGTACAGCTCCATGGGGTGAAGGAAAGGAAGAGTTAGTAACATGGTATGCAAAGATGGCAGCAATCCGTAATAATTATTCTGCACTCCGCACTGGTGCGATTGAATATATTGACACAAAGAATGACGCTGTTGTTGGTTATATCAGAAGCGATGAAGAAAGCAAGTTAATTGTATTAGGAAACAATGCGGCTGCAGCAACAGAAGTTACGATTGCTGTTTCGGATGCAGAAAAACTTACAGACCTTGTATCAGGACAGGAATTTACAGTGGAAGGTGGAAATTTGAAAGTATCTGTTCCATCCTATTCTGGTATGGTACTGACAAAGGATGTTAAGGCAATTACTGTTGACAAGGCTGCCCTGGCTCCTGCATATGATCCGGCTTATAAAGTAGGAAACACAAGTACAGGAACAGTGGCTAAGGTAACAGGGCTTACCATAAAGGTAACAGGAAGCACTTCTGCAAAGCTTAGCTGGAAAGCCCAGTCAGGCGTTACTGGCTATGAAGTTTACCGCAGCACTTCTAAGAGCAAAGGTTATAAGAAGGCTGCCACAGTAAAAACAGCTTCCTATACAGATAAGAAGCTGAAAGCTGGAAAGACCTATTATTATAAAGTCAAAGCTGTTTCTTCTGGAACAAAGGGAAGCTTTAGCAGTGCGAAATCTGTAAAGACAGTTCCTGCAGTTTCTGTTAAGAAAGTGACTTCCAGCAAAAAAGGTACCGTGACGGTGACATGGAAAAAGGCAGCAGGAGATGGTTATATTATCTATACCTCTGCAAAGAAAAACGGTACCTATAAAAAAGTAAAGGTTGTTAATAAGGCTAAGACAACAAAAGTTTCTTTTAAAGCAAAAACAGGAAAGAAATTATACGTTAAAGTAGCCGCATATTGCAAGGTGTCTGGTAAGAAGGTAGCAGGGACGAAATCTTCCTCTAAGAAGGTTACGGTAAAATAATCAGATACAATTATTAAAAGATTGTTCACGTATTTTGGTTATTTTTGACAAAATAGCAAAAAATGTGCAAAAATCCCTTGAAAATGCTTGCATTTTTAAAAGAGTAGTGATAGTATTATTACGAAATTAGTTATTTAGAGTAAAGAGTGGGCTGCGAAGTCCACTCTTTACTTTTGGCTGGGCAGGGAACTTTGCAAAATAACAGGTGGATTTTGCAGATTATATTTGTAAGGTTTCTGTAGCAAAAAAGGAAAAGAGGTAGTGGGTTTGTCAAAAAGAGAAGAGTATGAGGCACGATCTGAAGAACTCCTGGCGCCGATTATGGAAGAAAACCACTTTGAACTGGTGGATGTGGAGTATGTGAAGGAAGCAGGAAACTGGTATCTGCGGGCTTATGTGGATAAAGAGGGAGGTATTACCTTAGATGACTGCGAGCTGGTAAACAGGGCTTGGAGCGATATTATGGATAAAGAAGATTTTATTCCTGATGCCTATGTTTTGGAAGTGAGTTCCCCAGGGCTTGGGAGACAGTTAAAAAAGGAGAAAGATTTTAAGCGGAGTATTGGTGAGGATGTGGATGTCCATTTTTATCAGGGACGTAAAATTCCTGCCGGAAAAAATGGAAAAGAGATTTCGGTGAAAGAGATTACCGGGACATTAAAGGCTTTTACAAAGGAAACGATTACGATAGATACAGAGTTTACACAGGATTACGAAATATCTCGTTCTGACATTTCTGCAGTAAAATTGACAATAGACTTTTGAGAAGTATAGGAGGAGAAAGAAAAATGGCTGCTAGGAAGAAGGCAACAGTAAATGACCGCACAGAATTGATTGAAGCACTGGATGCAATTGAGAAAGAAAAACAAATTAGCAAAGATATTATTTTGGAGGCAGTTGAAAATTCACTTCTTGCTGCCTGTAAAAACCAGTATGGAAAATCAGAAAATGTTCGGGTCAATATTGACCGTGATACAGGGGCAGTTAGTGTTTATGCGGAACTGGAAGTTGTAGAAGATGATATGATAGAAGATGAAGTGATGCAGATTGGCGTTACAGAGGCAAATCTGAAATTCAAGGATGTTGCTGTTGGTGAAACGGTAGATGTAGAAGTAACACCAAAGAATTTTGGACGAATTGCCGCACAGAAAGCAAAACAGGTTGTTGTCCAGAAAATCCGCGAAGAGGAACGAAAAGTTCTCTATATACAGTTTTTAGAAAAGGAACGAGAAGTAATTACTGGTGTGGTACAGCGCTATAGTGGAAGAAATGTCTGTATCCATCTTGGCAAGGTCGATGCGATTTTGATGGAAAGCGAGCAGGTTCCGGGGGAGCATTTTAAGCCGACAGAACATATTAAACTTTATGTTGTAGAAGTAAAGGATACACCAAAGGGGCCACGTATTACAGTATCACGTTCCCATCCAGAGTTTGTCAAGCGGCTTTTTGAAGAAGAGGTTACAGAAATACAGGATGGAACCGTTGAGATTATGAGTATTGCCAGGGAAGCAGGTTCCCGTACAAAGATTGCTGTTATGACACAGGACCCAAATGTGGATGCGGTCGGGGCATGTGTTGGAATGAATGGAAGCCGTGTCAATGCTATTGTGGAAGAACTTCGGGGAGAAAAAATTGATATTATTAACTGGAGCGATCTGCCAGAGGTTTTAATCGAGCATGCGTTAAGTCCGGCAAAAGTGACATCAGTAGAGGCAGACGCAGAGGAAAAGACAGCACGTGTCATTGTTCCGGAAAACCAGTTGTCATTAGCAATCGGAAAAGAAGGACAGAATGCGCGTCTTGCGGCAAAACTAACAGGATTCAAAATAGATATTAAATGTGAGTAGTTCCTTTTGGTACGCTTTAGCAGGAAATTGCCTGCGACATAAGAGAAAAATTGTTATGGAACGGAGGTGGTGTTATGGGAGGAAAGAACGTGGTGCATGTTAAGAAAGTTCCATTGCGTCAGTGTACCGGATGCAATGAACGTAAAGAAAAGAAAGAGTTAATCCGCATCATTCGTACTCCGGAGGAGGAAATCCTTGTAGATTTTACAGGCAAGAAAAATGGCAGGGGTGCATATATATGTAATTCGGTGGAATGCCTGCGTCTTGCTAAGAAAAAGAAATCTCTGGAGCGTTCTCTAAATACTGCCATTCCGGAGCAGGTTTATCAGGAACTGGAAAAGGAGATGTGTACGGATGAAAAGGGATAATATCCTTAGTACAATTGGTCTGGCTATGAAAGCTGGAAAGGTTGTAAGCGGGGAATTTATGACAGAAAGCGCAGTAAAGTCACAAAGTGCATATATGGTGATGATTGCGCAGGATGTTTCAGATAATACGAGAAAGAAGTTTCGGAATATGTGTGAATATTATAAAGTTCCACTTTGTGAATATTCCACAAAGAATGAGTTAGGTCATTCCCTGGGGAAAGAATTTCGGGCATCTTTGGCAGTGACTGATAAAGGCTTTGCACAAACAATTTTGAAGAAAATGGACTAGGAGGTCATAGGAACATATGGCAAAAATGAAAATATATGATATAGCAAGAAGTTTGCAGGAAAAATTTCCGGATTTAAAGAGTAAAGATTTGGTTGAACTGCTGAAAGAAAATGGTTTTGAGGCAAAAAGCGCCCAGAGCAGTATAGAGGATGAAGCAATTGGCTTTTTGTTGAATTACTTTAAAAAGAAATCCGCAAAACCAGCGGCAAAACCAGAAAAGCCGGTAAAAAAAGAAAAACTGGTAGCCAAAAAGGAAGCAACTCAAAAGAAAGAGAAAGAGCAGCCTGAGAAACAGGAGGCTGTCGTAGAGAACACAAAGGAAGAGACGAAAAAGCAGGAATCAGCTGACAAAGAAGTGGCAAAACAGACAGAAGTTCCTGCAAAAACAGAAAGTTTTTCTACAGAAGCTATTTCTGTAGAAAGTTCTTCCCCAAAAGAGAAAGTTTCTGAGAAGAAAGCTTCTGTAGAGGATACTCCAAAGGAGGCACAGGATTCTGCGGATGCCGTGCAGAAAGAACCGGAAGAGAAAATAGAAGTAAAAGAAGTAGTCAAGGAAGAAAAGGAAAAAACAATACAGACGGAAACAGCTGTAAAGGCAGATCATGTTGTGGCGAAAAAAGAAGGGCAGACTGCTAAAGCAGAAAATAATGCAACAGAGAAACCAGGACAGCAGCCAGCCAGAAAAGAAGAGAAAAAAGCAAAACCAGAAAAGGCAGAAGGCAATGCCCAAAAGGATAAAAACTCTTCGAATAATCGCCCAAAGCGTGAGGGAGGACAGGAAAACCGTCAGAATAACTATAACAGGGGCGGAAATGCAAATAACAGAAATAATGGCCGTGATGGAAATCGTGATAACAAAGGGGATAACCGTGGAAACCGTCAGGGAGGCCGTGATGGAAACCGTGACAACCGTCAGGGCAGAGGATTTAATAACCGTGACAACAATAACCGTGATAATGGCGGAAATCGTCAGGGGAATTTTGGAAACCGTAACGGGAAGACTGGTGGATTTGATTCCAGAAGAGGTGCACAGGCACCAATGGAAACGATGAAATCTGAGGTGAAGCAGTCCCGTCAGCAGCGTGCCAATAAGGATTCCAGAAGTGCAAAACAGCGCCATGGAAAAGACAGGGTGCGGGAGGATTATGATGAGGAATTATTTAACCAGAACAGTAAGGCAAGGAAGAAAAAAGATCCGAACCGCAAGGGAGCCTTTATTCGTCCAGAGCCGGTTGCAAAGCCGCAGGAGCCGGAAGATGGTATCAGGAATATTGTCTTGCCAGAGAAAATGACCATCAAAGAGTTAGCTGATATTATGAAGGTACCTGCTGCAACGGTGATTAAAAAGCTGTTTTTACAGGGGAATGTTGTTTCTTTGAACCATGAGATTACTTATGAAGAGGCAGAAGAGATTGCTTTAGAGTATAACTGTATTGCGGAAATGGAAGAGAAAGTAGATAAGATTGCTGAAATTCTCAAAGAGGATGAAGAGGACGAAAAGTTGATGAAAAAGCGTCCGCCGGTTGTCTGTGTTATGGGCCATGTTGACCATGGAAAAACTTCTCTGCTTGATGCAATCAGGGAGGCACATGTTACAGATAAAGAGGCAGGTGGTATTACACAGCATATTGGTGCGTATGTAACGGAAATTAATGGAGAAAAAATTACTTTCTTAGATACGCCAGGTCATGAGGCGTTTACTTCCATGCGTATGCGTGGTGCGCAGTCTACGGATATTGCCATTCTTGTCGTTGCTGCAGATGATGGTGTTATGCCGCAGACAATTGAGGCAATCAACCATGCAAAGGCAGCAAATGTAGAGATTATTGTAGCTGTCAATAAGATTGATAAGCCAAGTGCAAATGTAGAGCGTGTAAAACAGGAACTTGTGGAGCATGGCCTTGTGGCAGAAGACTGGGGCGGCGATACGGTGTTTGTACCAGTTTCAGCCCATACGAAAGAGGGAATTGACCAGCTTCTGGAAATGATTATTTTGACAGCAGAGGTAGCGGAATTAAAAGCAAATCCAAACCGTAAGGCAAGAGGTGTGGTTATTGAGGCACAGCTTGACAAGGGACGTGGGCCTGTGGCAACGGTTCTTGTACAGAAGGGTACATTGAAAGTAGGGGACAATATCGTTGCCGGTGCGGCATATGGTAAGATACGTGCAATGATGAATGCAAAGGGACAGCGTGTAAAAGAGGCGCTTCCTTCTACGCCTGTAGAAATTCTTGGCCTGCATGATGTTCCAGATGCTGGAGAAATCTTTATGGCAACAGAGAATGATAAGGAAGCCAGAAATATTGCTGAAACTTATATTAGCCAGGGCAGAGAAAAACTTCTGGATGAAACCAAGTCAAAACTTACGCTGGATGGTCTGTTCTCCCAGATTCAGGCTGGTAATATTAAAGATTTGAACCTGATTGTCAAGGCGGATGTACAGGGGTCTGTAGAAGCTGTAAAGCAGAGCCTGTTAAAGTTAAGTAATGATGAGGTTGCTGTCCGTATTATCCATGGTGGTGTTGGTGCAATTACAGAATCCGATGTTTCTTTAGCAAGCGCTTCCAATGCGATTATCATAGGTTTTAATGTCCGTCCGGATAATATGGCAAAAGAAGTTGCGGAGCGTGAGAAAGTAGATGTCCGTCTGTACCGCATTATTTATAATGCCATTGAGGATATTGAGGCAGCGATGAAGGGGATGTTAGATCCAGAATATGAGGAGAAGATCATCGGCCATGCAGAAATCCGCCAGACCTTCAAAGCTTCTGGTATTGGTGTGATTGCAGGTTCCTATGTACTGGATGGTAAAATTGTCCGTGGCTGTAAAGTACGTATTACAAGAGAAGGCGAACAGATTTTCGAAGGCGATCTTGCGTCATTAAAGAGATTTAAAGATGATGTGAAAGAAGTTGCTACAGGATATGAATGTGGCCTTGTTATGGAAGGCTTTAATGACGTCGCTGTAGAAGATGTAATTGAAGCATATATAATGGTAGAGGTACCACGTTAAGAAAAGGTTTGAAGTTTCTCTAGAGCGTGTTTGAAAATTGCTTTTTGCAAGAGGTGCTTCCCACTTTGTGGGAGATTTGGCTCAAAGTGGGGAGTGCAGATTGTGAGAATGAATTTTCAAACATGCTCTAGCGCATGAAAGAACCATGCTAAGGAACTATGCCAAACCTATAAAGAATGCAAAAGCAGCATTCTAAAAAATATTGAAGAAACATGCTAGAAAAGGAAAGATTATGAGAAAAAACAGTATAAAATATTCAAGAATGAATGGTGAGGTGCAGCGCGAAATCAGCAAAATTATTGCGCAGGAGATTAAGGACCCAAGAATCCACCCAATGACTTCTGTCCTTTCGGTGGAGGTGACGCCGGATTTAAAGTATGCGAAAGTATTTGTCAGTGTACTGGGGAGTGAAGAGGAACGGGAAAGCACAATGGCTGGATTAAAAAGTGCGGCTTCCCATGTGCGTTCCCAATTGGCAAAGTCATTGAATTTACGGAATACACCGGAGCTTACTTTTATTATGGATGATTCGATCGAGTATGGGATTCAGATGTCAAAGCGTATTGATGAACTGAATCACCCTGAAAACGAAGAAGAGTAAAAAGGGGAAAAGAAAAAGGGGCACCATCGAAATCGGTGCCTTTTTTCATCATTAGGAAATTACGGCGCATATTGTTTGCGGACGGGAGCGTGATATAATAATAGAATGAGGAGGGGAATTTTGATGGAAGATTTAAAGTTATTAGTAAAAGATGACAGGAATATTTTAATCGCAGGACATAAAAGGCCAGATGGGGATTGCACTGGCGCCTGCATTGCCGCATATCGTTATCTGAAAGAAAGTGATCCAGACAAGGAACTGACCGTATATCTGGAAGTGATGCCGGAACGTTTTTCGTTTTTGGAGGAAGAGGAGGAAATCATTTCACATGATATTCCAGAAAAGACTTTTGATCTTGTAATTGCCCTGGATTCCAGCACGGCAGACCAGCTCGGAGCAGCGCAGAAAGCCTTTGAGCAGGCAAAAAGAACGATTTGTATTGACCACCATATCAGCAACGGTTCTTATGCCATGCAGAATTTTATTGATGTTTCGGCAAGTTCAACCTGTGAAGTGCTCTATGGAATGATGGATGAGAAAGCGATTGGGAAAGAAACCGCAGCGGCGCTTTATATTGGAATTGCTTTTGATACAGGTGTATTCCGTCACTCCAATACTTCGAAAAGGACTATGGAGATTGCCGGGAAGTTAATGGATAAAGGAATTCCGTTTTACGATTATATTGATAAGTGTATGTATGAGAAAACATATACACAGATTCAGCTTTTGGGGCGTACTCTGCTTGCCAGTATGCGTGTTATGGATGGAAAATGTATTGTAGCGGTAATTACAAAACGGATGATGGAGTTTTATGGGGCAAAAACAGAGGATATTGAGGGGATTATCGACCAGCTCAGAATTACAAAGGGCGTTGAAGTGGCAGTTTTATTACATGAAATAGGAGAGCAGGAATATAAGGTCAGCATGCGCTCCAACGATTACATAGATGTAAGCAAAATTGCCGCATTTTTTGGCGGAGGAGGACATATCAGGGCAGCGGGCTGTACGATGCAGGGCTCTATGTATGATGTGGTGAACAATCTGACGGAGCATATTGAGGTCCAGATGAAAGGATAAGAAGTTCAATGGATGGAATAATTAATGTATACAAGGAGGCGGGCTTTACTTCACATGATGTGGTGGCAAAGCTCAGAGGGGTTCTGGGGCAGAAAAAAATTGGCCATACTGGTACGTTAGATCCAATGGCAACAGGGGTATTGCCGGTATGCTGTGGGAAGGCAACTAAGGTATGTGAGCTTTTAGCAGACAGGGATAAAACATATCAGGCGGTCTGTCAGCTTGGAATTGTAACAGATACGCAGGATATGACAGGGACGGTGTTAGAAGAAAATTCCATAAGAAATATCACAGAGGAAGAAGTGAAAGCTGCTGTTTCTTCTTTTCTGGGGGAGAGTATGCAGATTCCACCAATGTACTCTGCGTTAAAGGTAAATGGAAAGAAGCTGTATGAACTTGCAAGGGAGGGGAAAACGGTGGAACGGGAAGCCCGCCCGATTACGATTTCTAAAATTGATATTTTGCAGATGAATCTGGAAGAACAGATATTTTCACTGGAAGTGACCTGCTCAAAAGGAACCTACATTCGTACCTTGTGCCATGATATTGGACAAAAACTGGGAGTGGGAGCAGCTTTGCAAAATCTGATCCGCACAAGAGTGGGGAATTTTATGATTGGAAATGCCCTGACCATGGAAGAAATAGAACGCATGGTTTCGGAAGATAAAGATACTTTTTGGCAGCAGCTTGTTTCTGTGGATTCTCTTTTTGAGGGGTATGCAAAAGTACAGGTGAAAGAATCTTGTGTGAAGAAACTTGCTAACGGAAATATTTTAAAGCAGTCCTTTCTGATTCCAAAGACTGCCTTTCCAGAAGATGGTTCGGACTGCCTGGTCTACGATACAGATGAAAATTTTCGGGCAGTGTACCGGCGGTCTGGCAGCGATTATACCGTGATAAAGATGTTTTAGGCAAATGTGACTATACGATTTAATGCTTTCTCAGGTTTGGGAAGAGCATGCATAATTAAGGAACTGTTAAAAAATAAATTACAGTTTTTAGGAAAGGCTGGGTATAACTATGGAAATTATAACCGGGCTTGATTTCAAATTGAAAAACAGCAGTGTATCTCTTGGAAAATTTGATGGAATCCATTTGGGACACCGTTTTTTGCTTCAAGAAGTGATACAACAGGAAAATCTGGTGTCTACTGCTTTTACTTTTGAGAGTAAAAAAGGGATTTCAAAAATCTATACTCAGAAAGAGAAAGACTGTATTTTGCGGGGACTGGGAATCGGACGGGAGATTATTTTTCCATTTAATGATAAGATTAAAAAAATGGCGCCGAAGGAATTTGTCAGGCGTATTCTGGTGGAAAAGATGGATGTGAAACATATCTGTGTCGGGACGGATTTCCGTTTTGGAAAGGACAGGGAAGGAGATATCCATCTGTTAGAAAAGCTTCAGAAGGAATATGGGTATACCCTGACAGCCGTTCCAAAACTTACCGATGAAATGGGAATCATCAGCAGTACCAGAATCCGAAGACTGATGGATTCCGGGAAAATTTCAGAGGTCAACAGGCTGTTAGGTGCTCCTTATTTTATGATGGGAAGAGTTGGACATGGCAATGAGCTGGGGCGCAAAATGAATATGCCGACAGCAAATCTTCGTGTAGAAAAGGATAAGAAGCTTTTGCCGTATGGGGTATATGCCACAAAGGTAAAGATTCATGGAAAAGAATATAACAGTGTGACGAATATCGGGAAAAAGCCGACAGTCGGCGAGTATTCTGCCGGAGCGGAAACATATATTATGGATTTTTGTGAAGATATTTATGGTGAAACGATTCAGGTTTTTTTCTATGAGTTTATCCGTCCAGAGAAAAAATTTAACAGTATGGAGGAGCTGCAGTGTCAGCTTGCAAAAGATAAGGAGACAGCCCGTGTTTATCACGAAAAGATGTCTGCCCATTGTGCACGGGCGTCTGTATTGACATCTAAAAAAGCATAACCTATAATAATTTATTGTTGGCTGTTTTTTGGCAGAAAATGTGCAGGCAGGTTTGCTTTGGATCGTTGCATGCGCAAGAATAAATAGAACAAGTGACTAGAGCGTGTTTGAAAATTGCTTTTTGCAAGATGTGCTTCCCACTTTGTGGGAGATTGTGAGAATGAATTTTCAAACACGCTCTAGGAAAAAAGGAGAGAATACAATGGAAAAGTATGGTGTAAACGAACTCCGCAGAATGTATCTGGAGTTTTTTGAAGGAAAAGAACATTTGGCAATGAAGAGTTTTTCTCTGGTGCCGCATAATGATAATAGCCTGCTATTGATTAATGCAGGAATGGCTCCGTTAAAGCCGTATTTTACAGGGCAGGAGATTCCGCCACGCAAGCGTGTAACAACCTGTCAGAAATGTGTGCGTACCGGTGATATTGAAAATGTGGGAAAAACGGCACGCCACCTTACTTTTTTTGAAATGTTGGGAAATTTTTCCTTTGGAGATTATTTTAAACAGGAAGCTCTTGCCTGGTCATGGGAATTTTTGACAAAAACACTTGGAATGGAGGAAGAGCGCTTATATCCGTCCATTTATGGGGAGGATGAAGAGGCATTCCGTATCTGGACCGAAGAAATTGGTGTTCCGGCAGAAAAGATTACCCGTTTTTATCGTGATGAAGATGGAAAATGTGATAACTTTTGGGAGCATGGTGCAGGTCCTTGCGGCCCTTGTTCCGAGATTTATTATGACAGGGGAGAAAAATATGGATGTGGAAAGCCAGATTGCAAGGTCGGCTGTGAGTGCGACCGTTTTATGGAAATCTGGAATAATGTATTTACCCAGTTTGATGGTGATGGAAAAGGGAATTATGAAGAACTGGAAAATAAAAATATAGATACCGGTATGGGATTAGAACGTCTTGCTGTCGTTGTACAGGATGTGGATTCGGTATATGACATTGATACGATGAAGGCAATTCGTGATAAAATCTGCTCTCTTGCTGCTGTTACTTATCAAGAAGAGGAAGAGAAAGATATTTCAATCCGTTTGATTACGGACCATATCCGTTCTTCTACTTTTATGATTTCAGATGGTATTATGCCAAGCAATGAAGGAAGGGGCTATGTGCTGCGCCGTTTAATCCGCCGTGCGGTACGTCATGGAAGAAAGCTTGGAATTGAAAAAGTGTTTATGGCAGAACTGGCTAATACGGTAATTGAAGAGTCAAAGGATGGTTATCCAGAGTTGGCAGAAAAGAAAGAATTTATTGTTCAGGTTCTGACGCAGGAGGAGGCAAAGTTTGATAAAACAATTGATCAGGGACTTTCGATTTTGGCACAGATGCAGAAGAAGTTAGAAGAGGAAGGAAAGAAAGAACTTTCTGGAGAAGACGCTTTTAAGCTGTATGATACCTATGGATTCCCTCTTGATTTGACAATAGAAATTTTGGAAGAAAAGGGCTTTTGTGTTGATGGAGACGGATTTGAAGCTGCAATGAAGGAGCAGAAGGAAAAGGCAAGGAAGGCTCGTAAGACCACAAATTATATGGGGGCAGAGGAAACGGTATATCAGCAGATTGATACAGCGATTACCAGCAAATTTGTCGGTTATGACCATTTAGAGCATGATTCAGTAATCAGTGTCCTAACGACAGAGGAAGAGGTTGTTCCTGCATTGACTGATGGGCAGAACGGAACAATTATTGTAGATGAAACTCCATTTTATGCAACAATGGGTGGACAACAGGCCGATATCGGGGTTATTCTTGCCGGAGAAAATGAATTTCAGGTAAAAGATACCATTAAGCTGCAGGGCGGCAGAATTGGCCATGTGGGAACGGTAGTAAAGGGAATGTTTAAGATAGGGGATACTGTAACCTTGAAGGTAGAGCAAAAAAAACGTCTGGCAACCGGAAAGAACCACAGTGCAACACATTTGGTGCAAAAAGCGCTTCGCATGGTTCTTGGTTCCCATGTAGAGCAGGCAGGTTCTTATGTGGATGCAGACAGGCTTCGTTTTGACTTTTCCCATTTTTCTGCCATGACACCGGAAGAGATAGAGAAGGCAGAAGATATTGTAAATCAAGAAATAGGGCACCATCTGCCGGTTGTGACGGAAGAAATGACTTTAGAAGAAGCGAAAAAAACAGGGGCAATGGCATTGTTTGGTGAGAAATATGGCGAGACAGTGCGCGTGGTACAGATGGGAGATTTCAGTGTAGAACTCTGTGGCGGTACCCACGTTGCCAATACAGGAGATATTGCAAGCTTTAAGATTGTTTCTGAAAATGGTGTGGCTGCAGGCGTCCGCCGAATTGAGGCGTTGACCGGGGAAGGCCTGATGAAATATTATGAAGAGATTGAATCAGAGCTTGTCGGTGCGGCAAAAGCAGCAAAAACAGAGCCAGATAACCTGATAAAGAAGATTCAGGCAATGCAGGAAGAGTTAAAGGCGCTTCACAGTGAAAATGAGAAGTTAAAAGCAAAGCTTGCCAATGATGCAGTCGGGGACGTCGACAGCCAGATACAGGAAATAAATGGCATGAAGTTCCTTGCTATGAATGTGCCGGATGTGGATATGAACGGCCTGCGCAACCTTGGTGACCAGATGAAGGAAAAGGTAGGCGAAGGAATTGTAGTCCTTGCTTCTGCAAATGGAGGAAAAGTAACGCTTCTTTCTATGGTAACAGACGGGGCAATGAAAAAAGGCGCACATGCCGGCAATCTGATTAAGGAAATTGCTCCTTTGGTCGGTGGCGGCGGCGGCGGACGCCCAAATATGGCACAGGCAGGCGGTAAAAATCTGGCAGGGATTGAAGAAGCATTAAAGAAGGCAAAAGAAGCAGCTCAGAATCAGTTGGGGCAGTAGGTAAATAGTAATTGTTATTATTACAGCCGAGTAGGCGTGTCCTTTACGGGATATGCCTACTCGGCTGTTCTAAACATTATGCGAAAAACCAGCCGTGAATAGTAACCCAGTTTTAACAAATAAAGCAAAAAAAATTATGGATATATCTTGAAAAAAACTGTAAAGTTGTATATTCTAAAAGATAACTGTTTTATATTGTAAATGGAAGTGTGGAATTTGTTTGAGAATATACATGGAGTGAAAAAGATATGAATGATGATATCATGTTAGAAGAGCTGTATGACCGGATGATTCACAATCTGCAGACATACCATCCGGCAGCAAAGAACAGCAAAAAGATACGCAGGGCGTTTGAAACGGCAAAGGCAGCACATGCCGGACAGGTAAGAAAATCAGGGGAACCTTTTATTATCCATCCGCTGGAAGTAGCGATTATATTATCAGAGCTTCGTCTGGACAAGGAGACGCTGATAGCGGCTTTGCTGCATGATGTGGTGGAAGATACTCTGCTTACGACAGAGGACATCAAAAATGAGTTTGGTGAGGAAGTGATGTTTCTTGTGGATGGCGTGACAAAGCTTTCAAAGATGTCAAGCAGTGTGTCAAAGGCAGAGATGAAGTTAGAAAGTTTTCGGAAGTTGATTATGGCTGCGGCGGCGGATATTCGTGTAATTATTATCAAGCTGGCAGACAGGCTTCACAATATGCGTACACTACAGTTCCAGAAGCCGGAAAAGCAGCTTGAGATTGCAGCGGAGACAATGGATCTTTATTCACCGATTGCGCAAAGGCTTGGGATTTCTATACTAAATACGGAAATGGAGGACTTGGCTTTTTCCTATCTTTTCCCGAAGGAGTTTAAAGAAATCAGTTACAAATTGTCCACGATGAACCATGATGAGGGAATGGATAATATCATAGCGGAAATTGAGCGTGAGTTAGGAAATGACGGTTTTCATTTTGAATTTCGTTACGAAAGAAAGCATCTGTTCAGTATTTACCGGAAAATGATTAACCGCCAGAAGACATTGGAGGAAATGTATGACATTTCTGCGTTAAAGATTATTACAGGTTCAAGGAGGGACTGTTATCTAATCCTTGGGATGTTGCATTGTCTTTTTACGCCTGTGCCAAATCGCTTTAAAGATTATATTGCAGTTCCAAAAGAAAATATGTACCAGTCTTTGCATACAACACTGGTGTCAAAGGGCGGCAGACGTTTTGAAGTGCAGATTAAGACAAAGGAAATGGATTCTATTGCGAAATTTGGAGTATTGGCCCATTGGAAATACGGGGAAAGCAATGTTGATGCGAAAGAAATCAGCAAAAGCCAGATGGAAAAAGCAATTTGGCTGAAGCAGATATTAGAGTGGCAGCAGGATATTACGAATAATAAAGAGTTTATTGAACTTGTAAAAAGAGATTTTGATTTATTTTCAGAAACCATATCCTGTTTTACTCCAAAAGGGGATGTAAAGCGTTTACAAAAAGGTTCTACAGCAGTAGATTTTGCCTATGCGATTCACAGTGACATTGGGGACAGGATGATTGGCGTCTATGTCAATAGCGCAAGAAGGGAGCCAGACTATGTTTTACAGAGTGGTGATTGTGTAGAAATCCTTACAGCGCCGGATTCTTCCGGCCCGCAGAAAGAATGGCTTTCTTTTGTTAAAACAAGCAATGCAAAAAATAAGATAAAAAAACATTTCAAGGACAGCTTTTTGCGGGAGTTTGGGGATTACGGATGGGAAGAGGGACAGGAACCAGAGCAGAAGGAGTGCCAGGTGCGGTTAAATATTTATATCCAGAAGTCTGGTGGCTTTAAAAAGTTCCGCCCAGTCAGCCAGTATTTCTTTTCCAGGAGAATAAATATACAGGAATTTTCTTTTTCTGAAAAGGAAGGAATTCTTACGATTGTATTGCAGCCCAAAAGCGAAAAAGAAATGCGTCAGGTGATAGGGGAACTAAATTCCCTGCAATATATAGAAAAAGTGGAACTGGGAAAATAAAGAAGTAGTTTAGACATTAGCTGGTTTGTTTTTGCAAATACTATGTGATATATCAAACAAAAAAATGTAGAGGTATTAAGAGCATAGTAAAAAGAAAGGGGATATTTTTGGTGAAAAAATCATATTATGAAGTATTTCGTGAGGATTTAAAGGAATTTCGCGAAATGACAGAAAAATTTTATCGTAAGGAAATTACAGTACCGGAGTATAAAGGTTTTTCCGGTGGATTTGGAAGCTATGCGCAAAGAGGCGGGGAAAGAAGCATGCTGCGTCTGCGGCTTGCCGGAGGTGAAATCAGCCAGGAGGATTTGGAGTTTATTGTAAAGAGTACAGAGAAATATAAGATTGACATGGTGCATCTGACAACCTGCCAGACAGTACAGCTTCATAATCTGACAAAGGAGACGGTTTGTGATTTAATCGAAGAGGCATGGGAGCATGGAATCATTACCAGAGGCGGCGGTGGCGATTTTCCAAGAAATGTGATGTGTTCTCCTCTTTCTGGAGTGGAACAGGGGGAATATTTTGATGTGCTTCCTTATGCAAAAGAGGCAGGCGATTATTTGTTAAGTTTTATTGGGAAGGTAAAGCTGCCGCGTAAGTTAAAGGTTTGTTTTTCCAACAGTAAGAAAAATGAAACACATGCGACCTTCCGTGACCTTGGTTTTGTGGCGAAAGAAAACCAAAAATTTGACGTTTATGCAGCAGGAGGACTTGGAAATAATCCGAAATTTGGAGTCTTAGTTGCAGAGGATGTAGAGCCGTCTAAAATTTTATATTGTATTAAGACAATGGTGGATGTATTTACAGAATACGGTAATTATGAGAGTCGTGCAAAATCCAGGACAAGATATCTTCAGGATACCCTTGGAGCAGAGGGATTAAAAAAGGTTTTTGGCGAAAAGCTGCAGAAAAACTTTGGGCAGGAATCTCTTGATATTGAGGTTACAGGAGCAGCTGTGGCAAAGAAGGCAGGGAATTTTTCGTTTTCTTCTGATATTCTTCAGAATGACAGGGTTATTTCGCAAAAGCAGGAGGGACTTTATGCCGTTTCTTATCATCTGGCAGGTGGAAAAGCTTCTCCAGATTTCTTAAAGCGGATATTTGAAGTAACAAAAGAGATGCAGGATGTGAAGCTTCGTCTTGCTCCTGACCAGGGGATGTATATCATCAACCTGACAGGAGAGGAGGGTGTAAAAGTATTGGAAGCAACCGAAGATGGCGCAAAAACGGCCTTTGAACGTTCCACAGCCTGTATTGGTGCAGATATCTGCCAGCAGGGAATCGGTTTATCTCAGTCTTTGTTAAGCGCCTGTATGGAACGTGTCAGAAAGGAGAATTTTGCAGACGGCGTGCTTCCGGCAATTCATATTTCCGGCTGTCCATCCTCCTGCTCGGCACACCAGATTGCGGCTATTGGCCTGCGCGGCGGTAAGAAACCGTCAGAAGATGGACCAAAAAATGCGTTTGCAGTATACGAAAATGGATGTGAGAGAGAAGGGGAAGAACAATTTGGGAAAGAGCTTGGTGTGATGTATGAAGAGGTTATACCGGAATTTTTTGCAGAGCTTGGCCATGCGGTAGCAAAAGAGAACCTTACTTATACAAAGTTTCGTGAAAAATATCCGGAAAGAGTAGAAGAAATCGCAAAGAAATATGTATAAAGGGTAAAAGCATGAGCAGTACAATTGCAATTATTGATGATGATGTATATATAGGGGATATGATTGAGGAGGTTTTACAAAAAGAAGGTTATCAGATACTCCGTGCCTTTTCTGGTACGGAGGCTCTTCTTTTGTTGGAGAAAAATAAACCGGATCTGCTTCTTTTGGATTTGATGCTTCCAGGATTGTCCGGGGAGGAAATCCTTCCAAAACTTGACAGTTTTCCTGTTATTGTAATCAGTGCAAAATCCTGTGTGCAGGATAAAGTAAATGTTCTGATGGAAGGGGCGGCAGATTATCTGACAAAGCCTTTTGAAATTGAAGAGCTTCTGGCACGGATTACAGTGCAGCTTCGGAAACGGCAGACAGAAAAGGAACCGGATTGCCTGGTATTTGAAAAGCTTCGCCTGGAACTTGCTTCCCATGAGGTATTTGTAGAGGAAAAATCTGTACATCTGACAAAAACAGAATATGCCATTTTAAAACTTTTGCTTTCCAATCCGTCACAGGTGATTCCCAAATCCGTTATCCTGGAGCGGATTAGTGAAGAGACGCCGGATTGTATGGAGAGTTCTTTGAAGGTGCATATCAGTAATTTAAGGAAAAAGCTCAGAAAAATCAGCGGTAAAAATTATATTGAAGCAGTTTGGGGAATTGGATTTAAGCTGCAGATTTCTTAGGGATGGCCAATAATTTATACTCAATAACGCTAACGTCTGCCAAAACTGAAATGTATGAACTAATGAACGCCCATCATTCAAGAATATTTTTGGCAGTTAATTGCGTTCATTAGTATACTTCAACAGCTTGCCTGTCTGTTGTTCTGTCCAGTTCCTTAACCAAATCTTTACGTTTTCCTTAACCACTATCTTAACACTCAGGCGATATGATAATAAAGCACTGCAGGAATTCATTTACAGTGTCAAAGGAACTACAATGGATTAGAGCGTGTTCCATTAATTTACTGGTAGTTCCTAATCAAATCGCAAGGAGGGATTACAATGGAGTATGTTTTAAAGACAAATCACCTGACAAAGCAGTATGCCCATTTTAAGGCATTAGATGATTTGTCTATGTGTGTTCCAAAAGGGGCAATTTATGGGCTTGTAGGGAAAAACGGAGCCGGAAAGACAACCTTAATCAGGATTATCTGTGGGCTTCAGGAACCGACAGCCGGCAGGTATTGTCTCTACGGAAAGGAAAACACGGATTCGCTGATGGAAAAATCACGGCGCAGAATGGGCGCTATTGTGGAAACACCGTCTATTTATCTGAATATGACCGCAGAAGAAAATTTAAAGCAGCAGTTTACGATACTGGGCTGCCCGTCTTATGACGGCATTTCGGATTTGATAGAACTTGTAGGACTTTCTCATACAGGAAAGAAAAAGGCGAAGAATTTTTCACTGGGAATGCGGCAGAGACTTGGAATTGCTGTGGCATTAGCCGGAAATCCTGATTTTCTGGTATTGGATGAGCCGGTCAATGGATTGGACCCGCAGGGGATTGTTGAAATTCGTGAGCTGATTTTAAAGTTAAATCAGGAGCGGCAGATTACGGTATTGATTTCAAGCCATATTTTGGATGAGCTTTCTAAAGTGGCAACGCATTATGGTTTTATTGACCGGGGAAGTATGGTAAAGGAAATCAGTGCAGAAGAGTTAGAGGAGGCATGTCTTTCCCGGATTCATATGGAAGTGACAGATACTAAGATATTGTCCCGTGTGCTGGATGAATTGCAGGCAGAGTACCGTATTCTTTCAGATACGGAAGCAGATATCTACCAAAAGCTTGCGGTCAGTGATTTGGTACTGCGCCTTGTGAAAGAAGGGTGTGAGATTCAGTCAATACAGGAGAGGGAAGAGAGTTTGGAAAGTTACTATATCCGTCTGGTGGGAGGTGGCAGCAGTGAATAGGATTTTTTGTGCAAATATGATGCGGTTAAAGAAGTATAAACTGTTCTGGCTTGGTGTTATCCTGGTTGCGGGCTATGGTATTTTCAACTGCTGTTCTATTTACCGGGCATTACAAAAATATGAGGAGGCCTATCCATTAGATAATTGTCTGCTTACTTTTATGCCGGTGATTGGAATTGTTTTATCCGTAGTGGTCAGTATGTATTTAGGGACAGATTACAGTGATGGGACGATACGCAATAAAATTATGGCAGGAAGATCAAGAAACAGTATCTATACAGCGAATTTTCTGACTTGTTCTGTGATTGGCATGGCAACCTATTGTTTGGGGCTTTTGTCGGTTGTTCTGGTGGGAGTACCGCTTTTGGGCGGAATTCAGGCAGAACCTTTTACGGTTGTTAAATTGTTTGCGGTTGGGTTGCTGCTGGTACTTGCCAATGCTGCGATTTTTAATCTGATTGCTATGTTGGTTTCCAATAAGGCACATAGCGCAGTTGTAAGTATTTTACTTGCATTTGGCCTGCTTTTTCTTGCTATCTACATTTTCCAGATGCTGTCACAGCCGGAGATGGTAGAAGACTGGATGATGTCGGCAGGAGACACGGAATGGACAAAAAGAGTGGTAAAAAATCCGCGATATGTATCTGGATGGAAAAGAAAGTTTTACGAATTTCTGATTGATTTCCTGCCGTCTGGACAGGGGATTCAGCTCGCAAGTTTTGCGGAGGCACATGCATACCGCATGGCAGGCTGTTCTGTTGCGCTGATAGCAGTCTCCCATATAGCAGGCAGTAGGATTTTTCATAATAAGAATATAAAATAGCAATTGATTGTTACTATTCACGGCTGGTTTCTTTAAAATTTTTGGTTATGGGGGCTTTTATGGCAGATGTTCTTTGCTTTTTGTGTATCTTGTTAACTGGTATTTGTATTTTTCTGGCAGGAAAGCTTTTTTTGATGCGGAAAGCCGCAGATGAAATCAGGCGGGAATTTGCGGAACGGTTAAAAGCAGACAGCAATGTGGAAATTGTACTTTCTAGCAGGGATGCTCATATGAGGAGGCTGGCAGCTGATATGAATCAACAGCTAAAGCTTCTGCGGAAAGAACATATCCGTTATGTACGGGGGGATATGGAATTAAAGTGTGCGATTACCAATATTTCGCATGATCTTAGGACACCGCTTACGGCAGTCTGCGGTTATATGGAACTATTGCAGAAAGAGGAGGTTTCTGCCCCGGTCAGAAAATATCTTACAATTATAAAACAGCGTGTTGATGCGTTAAAAGATATGACGGAAGAGCTGTTTCAGTATTCCATTATTGTGTCAGCAGATACTACAGGCAAGAAAGAAAAAATTTCTTTGAACCGTATTCTGGAAGAATGTGTTGCCGGGCATTATGGAGCATTAAAGGCAGTGGGGATTGAGCCGGAAATTAAAATGGCAGACTGTACTGTATATTGTGAGGGGAATTTACAGGCTGTGTCCCGGATTCTGCAAAATATGATGAGTAATGCAATTAAATATAGTGATGGAGATTTGAAAATTGTACTAAAAGAAGATGGAAAGGTTTGCTTTTCCAATACTGCGAATGGACTGGATGAAATACAGACAGGCCATCTTTTTGACCGGTTCTACACGGTAGAAAATGGAAGGGCTTCTACCGGGCTGGGGCTTTCCATTGCAAAAACGCTGACTGAGGAAATGGGTGGCAGGATAGAAGCACGGTACTGCGGTAACGTGCTTTCTGTCACGATTTCTTTTCCAACAGTTCCTAAACAACAGAATTAATTTCTGCCACAATTTCCCGAATGCTTTTATGGTTACAGTCAATGGTAAAATGAGCGTATTTTTCATAGAGAGGTGTTCTTTCTTCATATAACTCTTGTAAAGTACAGCCAGGTGGTATGGCAACTCCACGCTGTTCTAAATCACCAACACGGCTTTCTATTTCCTGATAATCAAGTTTTAAATATAAAATCAAACCGATAGACTGAAAATGTGCCATCGCTTCTGTTCCATAGACAACACTTCCGCCGGTCGCAATAATGGAATGTTCTGCTTGTATTGCAGCATTTACTTCATTTTCAATCTGTTTGAAGGTCTCTAGTCCTTTTTGTTCAATAATCTCATAGAGCAGCATTTTTTCCCGTTCCTGAATCAACAGGTCGGAGTCGATAAAGGAATAGCCCATTTTCTTTGCCAGTACAACGCCAATCGTGCTTTTTCCGGCTCCAGGCATACCAATTAAAATAATATTTTTCATAGAATCCCTCTTTTTACTGATTTCATAGTATTGTATTGTTTCTGGTAAAAATTATAACACGTTGGATAGGATAAGGAAAGAGCCGGATATGATGCAAAGGGGTTGATTTCTTTTCCCTAGTTACTATTCACAGTCAGTTTGATGGAACGACAAATAAAGCGGAGCTGTAACGCCGCTTTATTTGTTCTGATGTGTTTTCAGGAAGATTAGGCCGAGAAGATTTCGGCAACCGTATAAGGATTCCCCTCGCATAATCGTTGCAACGCATCGATTTCATTGATGCCATTACGGCGGCAGGTTTCGATGTATGTTCGGTTGAGCGCATGGTTATCGGCCACAGTCTCTGATTCAAACTGTTCTGATATTTTCATGTGGGATTTCACACCTCGAAGCCCTCATTCACTGAGATTATTGGTGGTCGGCAGACTGAAATCCTCAACCCATAGGAAATAGTTTCTGCGGTATTGGGCAATTCCGGTAAGCAGAGTCCGCTCAAAGGATGCCCCGTAGTTGTTTGAATCAGACTCATTTTCACTCCATCCGTTTTTAAGGTATTCATCTATTTTATGATGGAACTCGTTTATGTAGGCTTCGCTGAAAGAACCCTCTCCCCGGGCTGTGGCATCATTGCGATCCTTGATGGTTGCGCTGATATGCTTTTTCAGATCATCAGA
>CANSYK010000052.1 GCA_947651225.1 uncultured bacterium
TAGTTGCATAATGACTTCCAGCTTTTTCTCTTAAATTTCCTCTCACCTACTCCCCAGTTTACAAGGCCACGTTCGTTACTATTCACATTCAATGTCATGATGCTGGGGTCAAAAGCCCCAAATTAATTATGTACCTTAAATAAATCTTATTTTAGTGATTTTAATGCTACGTGTTCTTATTTGTGATATAATAAAATGTATCACAAAGGAGGTTTCCGTTGTGGCTTTTAGAAAAAATGAGTATGAACAGATCCCCCCGTATGACAGTTTCCTGTTTGGACTTATTGACAGAGAAAAAGGGCACTTGAAAAATCGTGGGCAAAAATATTTGCTGATGAAATTTTTCCAGCCATAGATGAAGAACGTTTTTCGGTTCTCTACAGCGAAAACAAAGCATCCCGGTCAAACACGCCAGTAAATGTGATCGTAGATGCGTTGATTATTACGGAGCTGTTTGACTATTCTGATGATGAATTAGTGAAAATCTCATGATTCTATGATGACTGCATCCAACATTCGTTTTTTAGCCATATAGAGTTGATTTACACATGCATCTCTAAGTTTGTTATATATATTTCCAGACCCCATTCAGAACTGCTGGACGTAAATCTCAAGTCATATGCAGACCCGAATGATTATAATAGAATGTTTTACCGCCAGAGGAACTCTTCCATAGAGGAAAAACCGGAAAAGCTGCTCAAAGACAGCGATTCCCACCTTGCCAGATGCGGTACCTCTTTTGAAAATGCTGCACAGTATTAGCTGTTTGTGCGGTGACTGTCAAAACAGACTGTCATTAGGGACGGCATAAGGCGTATATAGAAAAGGAAGAATTGTAGTATCTGTCAGCAGCACAAGATCTGTTGTGATGGATTACCAGTATGAGCAGAGTATCTATAGCGACAGCCAGTTTCTTAAGGACAATCTGGAAGAAACAGATGTCCAGGAAGGAAAATCTGTACTTGTTACAGACGGCAACTATATGTGGCCTTGTAAAATGGAGGGGCAGTGAGGGGATTTAAAGAATTTGATAATAGGTCATTATGCTGGCTAAAACGGGAGATTTCACTGAGAAAAAAGTAGAAAATTAGGTAAAATGATGATATCATTATATTGATAGATAGATTTCTCGATCTCTATTCAAAATGAATATCCAATTCGATGCGAACAAGTGATACTATGGAATATGTGTAATCAGTCTATTCTTCTGCAAAGTCCAATAAAACATTTCATTAGGTTTTTAGCTACTCAAAAGTAACCCTTTTCTAAAAGGAAAACATATGTTATGATAGGAACAAGAAATGGAGGTGCTTTGCATGGAGATAAAAAAACCTATACCAATCGGAATTGAATCATATAAAAAAATAATTGATAATAATAATTATTATATTGATAAAACCCTGCTGATCAGGGATCTGCTGGAACATAGAAGCGAAGTTATACTATTTACTCGCCCAAGACGTTTCGGAAAAACTCTTGCCCAGAGCATGCTCCGCACTTTTTTTGAAAAAGAGATTGCTGCTGATGGTACAGTACTGGATAATTCCAGGTATTTTGCAGGAAAAAAGATTATGTATACTGGTGAACAGTATACCAGCCAAATGGGAAAGTAGCCCGTTATTTTTCTTTCCATGAAATCGGCAAGGTAGCCGGATTTTGAAATGGCTTATGAATGCCTATCTGATGAAATTATAAAAGAATATGACCGGCACAGATACCTGCTGGATGGCAGCCAGCTGACAGAAGATATCAAGGAGAGATATTTTGCCATCCTGACACAGAAAGCTGGAAGGTCTGCTTATGCGAAATCTCTTGCTTTTCTGTCAGACTGTCTGGAAAAATACCACCATGAAAAAACTATAATACTGATTGATGAATACGATGTACCATTGGAAAATGCCTATTTTAAGGGATTTTATGACAAGATGGTTGATTTTATCCGCTCACTGTTGGAATCGGCATTAAAAACAAATAATTCCTTACAATTTGCAGTCATAACGGGCTGTCTGCGTATCAGCAGGGAAAGCATTTTTACAGGTCTGAATAATCTGAAAATAAATTCGGTTCTGGATGAAAGTTATTCGGAACATTTTGGATTTATGCAGGATGAAGTGGATGATCTTCTTTCTTTTTATGATATCAACCAGAGGAGAAATGAAGTAAAAGACTGGTATAACGGATATTTATTGGGAAATACGGAAGTCTATAACCCATGGAGTATTTTGAATTATATAGAAGATATCGTTTTGCATAATATCGAAATTCCAAAACCTTATTGGTCAAATACATCTTCTAACAATATTGTTCGTGATCTGGTTATAAAAGCAAATAGTAATACAATGCAGGAAATAGAATCTCTGCTTGCAGGTGATACCATAGAAAAAGAAATTTATGAGGATATTACCTATGATGAGATTCGTAAATCAAAGGAAAGCTTTTGGAATTTTCTGTTTTTTACAGGTTATCTGAAAGCTGTAGACAGAAGTTTTCGCTCGGATATTATGTATATAACTATGAAAATCCCAAACAGAGAAGTCTGTTATATTTATAATAAGACAATTAAGGAATGGCTCTATCAGAAAATAGATTCTATGGATTTCTCTGATTTATATCATGCCATTTTGACTGGTAACACAAGAACAATGGAGGATTTTCTAAAAAAACAGCTTCATGAAAACATCAGCTTTATGGACAGTGCTGAGAAGTTTTATCATGGCTTTCTGCTTGGTCTGCTGGGTGGATTGCGAGGGTATAAAAGGAAATCTAACTAGAGAGCGGTGACGGAAGGTTTGATATTATCCTTATGCCCTATGATGAACAGAAGCCAGCCGTCATACTAGAATTAAAGCGGGCTAAAAGGTATACGGAAATGGAAAAGCTATGCCAAGAGGCACTGCAGCAGATTGAGAAACAGCATTATGACGCAGAACTTATAGAGGAAGAATATCCTTTGATCCTAAAATATGGCATCTGCTTCTGTAAAAAGAGCTGTATGGTTAAAATTGAGAAGAATAAAAATGTGTGATATGTTCTTGGCAAAAGCTGGCATTCTCTATTTTTTCTATTCTTTTTTCTCGCATATGCAACGAGCCAAACAGGTTATGGTAAATATGGCAAAGCGGAAGTTTCTATTGTCAAGTAGTTTTTGGTAGTGTTCTTACAGATACGGAACTGTACTGTTGAGGAAGTCTAATTTAATGTTAGGTATTTAAGCACTAAAATTGATGGCAAAGAAATTGGAAATGCAATTCTTTTCAATGTGCCAGAGAGCTATCCGGCCATTTTCCAACCATTGTAGCTTTATGGAGGGTTTATTGTATGGAAAGTGCCAAAGGATTTGGAAAAAACAGAAGTATAGTAAACGCATGTATTTTATGCGTTTACTATAATGGATGGGGGCTGGCGTGACAGCGATGGGCTGACACCGGATAAAGCATTTACCAAAAAGATCTATTGGAATCAGAGGAATATAGTAAATTTGCTTATGCTCAAAGTGGAAATGAGTAAAAGAACACTTACAAAGGGAAAAAGTAGTATTATGAATTTTAAGTAGTTTTATAATCTTTCAAATATTTATAACTATAAAATAGAACAGAAACAGCATGAATTCTGGAACTGTATTTTCTGTTCTATTCTATAGTTTTACAATAAGCAGTTTCTGGATTGGTATGATAATATCCTATTGGAATAAAGAAAACACCTTGACATATACAAACTAAACTTTCTGAGGCGTTTTTAGGTCTTTTGGGGTAAAGACCGCATTCAATGTCAGACCATCACTTCCCTCCCAGCCTGTGTAAACGAATTCAAACTTTTTCCATTTCTTAGGAACTTCCCACACAACATAACCCTTTTGTATAATATTAGGTTCAATATTAGTAAATATTGTTGAATAACCTTCGGGCTGGTTTATTAAAACAGTATTTTCCAATTCTTCGTCACCGGCTTTTGCCTGCACCTCATAAGGGTTAATATACATCTTTTCTTTTCCACTATTTTCTATTTCGAGGAAAAGTACCAGAAAAATATTTCCTTTTCCTGGTATGTCTGTACCAAAGTCCCCTTTTAACTTTGAGTATTCTTTTAGCCCAAGAACAGAAATAGATCTTCCACTATCAGAAAATTTTTCTTTTAAAGATATAGATGCTTTTTTCGGGACAGGTGTTTGGTCTGCTTCCTCGTCCTGATTTAAAAAGGATTCATTGGAATCTATGACATCATTTGTTGGAGAACCCACTTTTTCTGAAGTTATGTTGGAAGTTGAGGAATCTGTCGCATTTTCAGACTGCATTTTTCCGCAGCCAACTAAAAGGCAAAGCGCCATAAAAGTCATAGTTATTAATTTAGTTCTTGTTTTCATATTACTCCTTTCTTTCTGATGATTTAATATTTTTAGAATATATTCCGATTTATTAAAGTGTTTTTTATAGTGTAAGACAAAATACAATGTTAGGCCAAAAGGCGGGCTGTTTCTGGGAATGTTGCTAGAAACTCTAAAAAACTCTTATTACACCCAACCCAATTCCCTAAGATAAAATACTCCCTCCCCATAAAGGGGAAGGAGTATAGAAAGTTATATTACTTTTGGTTAGACTATCTGGTGTAACCTAATTTTTCCTTGCGGAATTTTTCATCAGTATTGTTTGTTGTTTTTGTACTGATTTTTGCCTTAGAGTCTGCAGTTACTGTTACAGGGATAGAAGCTGTAACGGATGTACCAACAACAGTTGCTGTCAGTTTAAAGGTATCCTTAATCTCTGCGCCTGTAATTTCTGCATCCTTGGAATTGTTCCCGCTTACCAGGAAGCTGTTTGGAACATGGGCAAATTCATCTGCATTTTCTTTAATATCAGATATTGCAAATTCTACTTCTACAAAGTTACCATTTTCCTTATATACCTCGCCATACTGGTCAAGTACAATTACACGGATATTGTTTTTGTCATCATTATTATTATTAGACCACCATGCATTACCAGTTTGTTTATGGTCAAATTTTGGAGCAACAAGGTCAGTAGGTGTTACTTTACCAGAAGTTATTACACCACTATCCCACTGTGTAAACTGAATTTCTGTTGGAACAGAAGCACCATCAGAAACCTTAACGTTTGTGCTTGGCGTTCCGATTGTCTTCCCAGTCTTTCCTGTATTGTTATATACCTTTACAGAAAGGCGTTTTACGGCATCTTTCCTGGTATATCTAGCTGAATTTGCATCATACAGCTCATCCCAACGGATCTGCTCATTTGCAATCTTGGTGATTTCGTCACCGCTAACTTCAAATGCACCACCTGTTACAACTTCGTAGAAATCACTTGGTACTGTTAAAGTTTTTGAAGCATATACACCTGTTACACCAACTTTAGCATTCCGAGCACCCTTGTTCAGAATTTTAAGGGTACCTGTAGCAGGAACATCCAAAGCACTTCCGCTAATTGTATTGCCATTCTCTTTACTAGACATATCGGTCTCTAACTGTAGTTTTGTTATAGCCTTCAAAGATACGTTTGAAAGTTTTGTCATTGGCACTACAGTATAAGATACATTCAGAGCCTTGCCTGTCTCATCCCAGTCAGAGACTGTAGAACTGTTGCTGCTGCATTCTACAACGGAGTATTTGATAGGATCTGTTGTTACTACTTTCTCATCTGAAACTACCCCTGCTGTAGCTGTATAATTTATATTCTTTTTGGCATCTGTACCAATAGCAACACTATCTGAAGCTAAGCCCATATGCTTATCAGCATTGTCAGCCACATCAGCTTTAACACCATAAAAATGATTGTTTGCTACTGCACCTGTTGCTGCTTTCTTAAAGAAAGCTTCTGCTATCCCGCTGGCAAGCGGCTCATTATACTGGTCTAAATAAGTTACCTTGTCTGAAGTGATGTCAACGCTGGCTGTAGCCCGCTCAACTAATGCATTTGCATCATCATCATTTAATTTCACCTTGCTTACAGTAACTGGACGTCTCATATCAGAGACAGGAAGCATAATGTTGCTACCTTCACCGTTGATTACTGTTGCATACAGAGATACATTACGATCCATGTTATCAAATGCAGAACTGTTCTCAAATGCATTTGCACTTAATGAATCAGACCAATATAATGCTGCTGTTCCATCTTCATTTTCCTGCAGCCACAGTTCACTGTTGCTGTCACTTGTGCCTAATGTCAAAGTATTTGTAGAACGTACAATTGTTTCGTAATTCTTAACGCTCTTGCCTTCCGTATCTGTTGCCTCAAATGGGATGGATACCCACTGGTCACCATCCGCAACAGTCTTTGAAGGGGTGCCGATGGTGAATGTCTTAAGGCTCTTTGCCGCACCAACAACAAAGTTAATCTTAGACTGTTTTCCTGTCTTATTAGAAATAACAAGCAGGTTTACTTCGCCGCCTTTTCCGGCATTCATGCCAGGTTCCATTGTTGCAGAACTGTACTCTGTGCCATCAACTGTATAAATGCTGCCATCTTTAATCTTGCTACCATCTAATACCATTGGGTTGTCAGAAGTAAATGTGATAGCTGCACCGCTGGTATTTTCAATATTAGAAGTTGATGCATCCATAACCTGGTTATCCTGATCCTTTACAGAATAAAGCATCACATATGTCTTTGCTGGGAAATCAGCAGGCAGTTCTTTTGGAAGGTCTTTCACTGTTGCAGGTACAGTACCCTTTGTATTAAGGAATCCTATAAATTCAACGCTATCAATAGCCTGTTCCAGACCAATTGCAACTTCTGCCTGCGCTGTCTTGCCACTCTTAGCATCAACACCTACCAGATAGAGTTTATCACCATACCTAAATTCTGCATCGGTTCTTGTAATTTCAAGACGTCCAGTAGACTTGTTTGCCTTTACATTTCCAGAACTTGCCGTCCACGTAATAGAAGTAGAACCTCTCATTGAAGTGCCATACTGATTGTAAACATCATAGTATACAATCGCTGTCTTCTTCTTTCCGTCCGCCTTCAAAAGAGCTTGTGTACTGGTAACTTTGATTTCTTCAACATGCTCTGCCTCTACTGTAACATCCTTGCTTACAGTAGTATCACCAAGCTTAGCTGTAATTGTGTATGTGCCTACAGCAAGTTTGGATTTGCTTACAAAAGTAGCCTTTGCACCTTCTTTTGTATCCGTTCCTTCAATGTTGTTTCCATCTTTTGTTACTGTGATTTCTGTCTCAGTAGGCACATCTGATGCAAAAGTAGCTTCAATTTTATCAGTGTCGATTGCTTTTGCCTCTGTCATCTCCGGTAAGGTCTTAGGAGCATCCGTCGGTGTATCAGTAGGGGTATCACTTGGTGTATCAGACGGAGCTGTACTTGGCGTGTCAGATGGGCTTGTGCTTGGCGCATCTGTAGGCGTGGAAGCTGCCTTTTTAACAGTAACTGCTACAGTGGCCTTGTTGTTGCTATTTTTTTCAAAAAATAGCAAAATTATTGAAAAGCAACTTTTTAAAAGGGGTTTAGCAGAAGAAAGAAGAGAAATGTGAAAGAATGAATAGGGCGTGATACCTTTATGATACCTTTAATAAAAGCTAATAGGTTTTAGAGGAGAATAATTTTTTAAAGGAAAAGATAGATCGATATCATAAAAGATTAGAATAGACGAGTACAAAAATTAATCAATTCTCTTGATTTAATTTTTTTAGGTGATTATCAAAAAAGGTAAAGAAATGCCGAAAAAACGAGAAATATTTTATTTTTGGGTGATAAAAAATTTTCGAAAAGTTACTATGAGCTTTTACCAATAATACATTTTTGATAAAAATCGTGAAATGTTTTCCCGTTCATGATTTTACCTGACTTTTAGTTTTTCAAAAAGGGTGAGTACTTATTTGGACAAAATTTTGAAGATTTCGTTCAAGTATTAAACAAGGAAATTAGGAGCATCGCTAGAGAATACTTCATAAAATGATTGATTTCGCCCAAATTCACCCGAAAATGAGGCGTTTTCGCAATGAAAAAATGTAGATTTTATTTTCTTGACAAATTTTCTAAATAAAAAGGTATCATATTGGTATCACTCATTTTTTGTTGTTTAGTACACATGTAACAAAATGGGTTTGATGGTGCTATAGTGTTACAATGCAATGCGTTTGAAAAAGTTATCAATACTGTACTATCCTATATCGTATTATATAATTATTTGAATCTGTTAATAGATTATTAGAAATAAAACAGTTTGTCAACTGTTTTTTATGTGAAGAGGAGTGGTATGTTGCAATATTATATGCAGTTGTACATTAAAAGATATTAGAGCGTGTTTTACAACTTTTCATACTTAAAACCTATGTTTATTCCATTGTCGCATATCAATTGACATAGCTACTGCTATTTTCATTCAACCTTACACTACTGCGGGTTTAGTCACTTGGTATGATTATTGTAATTAACCTTAGGACCTGTAAATAATTAAATGAAACAACTTGCTTGCCTGTTTTTTCGATTGCTACATCAAAAAGCCTCGCCGTAGCCCGCTACGTTGCTAAGCGCCAGTGGCGCTTGTTTAGCAAGGACCGAAGCGGAGCGTAGAACTACGTTTTTTTCTTTGCACTCAGAAAAACATTCTTCGCAACTTGTTCATTTAATTTATTTACAGTTCCTTATGTTTCGCTTGTCTAAATTTCCATTTGCTACGTCGGCATCAGTCGACAGGGTCACTGCTATGCCTTCTTCTTCCGCCTTATATATGAAAATTTATTCTGCGTGCAACATTAAGGTAATTAAAGTGAATCAAACGTTACTATTTACGGCTGATTTCAGAAAATAGTCAAACTCGTTGTGCTTGCATATAAGAGGTTGATTATTTTCTGAAATCAGCGTGTAGGCTATTCTAAATATCATAAGAAAAACAAAAGCTGCAGTTTTTGCAGCGCCAGACGGCATAGCTGGATGGTTTTTCGCATGATATTTAGAATAGCCGTGAATAGTAATAATCAAACTTGTATATAAGAAATAAAAACACTATGGTGGTTCACATGGGGATATATTATTTTGCAAGAAAGTGTGGTGAGTTATATAGTTTTGTTACATAGTGAGAAATAGTACATTAATATTTGTCAAAAAATAATGCAATGTGCTATTCTATAAATGTTTACTTATTAACATTAGAGGCGTATAAAAAACTAAAGGTGTGGGACATACAAAAGAAGGGAGAACGATATGGCTGTTTACAAAGATGAGACAAGAGGAACCTGGTATGTATCATTTCACTATTGCGACTGGACAGGGCAGAATAAGAGAAAGCTAAAAAGAGGTTTTCGGACGAAGAGAGAGGCAATACAATGGGAGCAGAATTTTCGATTAAAGGAGGCCGCCAGTCTGGATATGACATTTGAGGCGTTTGTAGAGGAATACACAAGAGATCGAAAAACAAAATTGAAGAGAAGTACATGGGAAACGAAAGACTATATTATCAGGACAAGGCTTATGCCATATTTTGCAGACAAAAAAATGAATAGTATACGTCCGACTGATATTATTCACTGGCAGAATGAGATGATTGCATATCGGGATGAAAAAGGAAAGCCGTTTAAGCCAACGTATTTGAAAACATTACAGGCAGAATTAAGTGCCATTTTTAATCATGCAATCCGTTTTTATGAGTTAAAAAGCAATCCGGTAACTAAAGCTGGGCCGCTTGGAAAAGCGAAAGCAGATGAAATGCTTTTTTGGACAAAGGATGAGTTTTTAAAATTTTTGCGGGCAGTAAGCAATAAACCATTATCTTATGTAGCATTTCAGATTTTGTATTGGTGTGGAATCCGTGAAGGCGAACTTTTAGCGTTAACAATAGGGGACTTTGACTTTGATAGAAAGACAATGCACATTACAAAATCTTATCAGAGGATTAGAGGGGAAGATGTGATTACAGATCCTAAAACACCTAAAAGCGTAAGGGAGGTTATTGTACCTGATTTTTTGTGTGAAGAAATACGTGCCTATGCAGAAGAAAAAGGATTTGCCACAGGAGATAGGTTGTTCCCTGTGACAAAAAGTTATATGCACAGGGAAATGACAAGAGGAGCTTCAAAATCAGGAGTAAAGCGTATTCGAGTACATGACCTTCGTCATTCTCATGTATCACTTTTAATCCATATGGGATTTTCTGCTGTTGCGATTGGAAAACGTGTTGGACATGAAAGCCAGGATATTACTTTTCGGTATGCGCATATGTTTCCGACAGAACAGGAGGCAATGGCAGATATGTTAAATAATGCCTTTCAAAATGCAATATTGCAAGAAGAAAAATAACTGGAAACATAGGTTATCATTTATAATTAATGTATAGTAAACGCATAAAATACATGCGTTTACTCTAATATGTATAAATATTAGAGTTTTATCCAAAAAACATTATACACCCAGAAAAATACTAGATTAATGTCATTAAATCACAATAAATTCAAAAAAGGGCAAGTGTACCATCACTGCCCTTTTTTGAATTAATATTTTATTTTGTTATGCTCTAGAGCGTGTTTAAAAATTCATTCCAGGAACTTTCCGTTTCTTACAATCTGCACTCTATGCTTCGCGCTATATTTGGCTCAAATTTAGTCAACGTAGCCCGCTACACCTCCTAAATTTGAGGCAAATCTCCCACAAAGCGGGAAGCACACCTTGCAAAAAGCAATTTTCAAATACGCTCTAGCCATATACAATTTACACATTTAGAAAATGCAAATAAATTAACTGAATAAGTTGTAAAGAAAGCTTTGCCTTACCTTTGCGTCTTATAATTCTCTTCTTCCATCTGTAATTTTAGTGCGTGGTTAATACCAAGTCCCATACCAGTAAGCACAAAGAAAATCGGTGCGACTGTAATACAGGAATCATTTGTCAGTCCCATTATCAGATATCCAATTACACTGGTAAGGATTGCAACACCGAATTTTGGGAGATAACCCTGAAAATCGTGTTTCCAATAAATGCGGAAACTGCTCAAAACATACCAGCCGAAAAATACAAGTAAGGCAATAAGTGACACAACACCTGTCTGGACGGCAATTTGCAGATACAAGCAGTGAGGTTTTGTAACCAATTGAGATGCAAAGCCAGCATTGACCATGCTGACACGGTCATCATTTGGAAAAGCAATTACAAAAGTATCTGGTCCAGAACCAAGAAGGAAATAGTCTTTCAGCAAAGGCAATGATTTCGACCAGATATATCCACGGCCACTGGCAAGACGTTCGTGGGTAGCAAAATATCCAGTAGTTTCCGGATGTTTTTTCAATTTTACCAGTTTATTGATCATGGAATAATAGGTGGTATCATTTTCCTTCATTATATTTGTAAAGAACCAGTCATATCCCTCGATTTTTACAGTAAAGCCATTAAAAGAATCGGAGCGGATTGAACCGAACATAAAAGGAAAACGTTCATCCGTAACATTATAATAGGAAGTGTTTTCATCAAATTCACAGGAAACAGATGCATTGTTTTCATCAACCAGAGTAAAAACATCATTACCATCTTCGTTTTGTGCCACATAAAACGAAAGTTTTGCGTCATTATAAGTAATAGTTACATTGTCGTCATTCGTTTCAATGCTTTTGAGTGCATGAGAAGTTTCTGATACAACGAACATTTCTTTCAGGCGGTTTAATAAAATATCCTGATTCATTACATTGATTACAACAAAAGAAATACCTGCTACAGCAATAATTGCGATACTGGTAATCCAGTTTTTAATGAAAACTTTGCGCATACAAATAAGCATAACAATAAATGAAACAATTAATGCAACGATTCCGGCACGGGACTGTGATGCAAAAAGAATCAGCAAAAGAGCAGCAATTAAAATTCCATAAACCAGACGCTGCCAAAGCTTTTTCGCTGTAAAAATCAAGGCAACAAGAATCGGGACAGTTAATGTCACATAAAATCCAACATAGTTTGGATTATATACAGAAAGGTATGGACGCCCCAATTCAAATTTAAAATCCAGAGTTCCATTTCCATAGTTGGGAGGGGTAATCAGTTTTTTTGCAAACTCCGTACGGAAAAAGTCGTGGGAAAATACCTGAGAAAGTCCTAATAACACTGTTAGGATAATTCCTACAAGGAACCAATTCATTGTACGTTGGATAGCATCTTCTGTTCGTAATATATAGAAAGCATAATACGCAATCAAACAATATCCAAGCAATACCCAGACTGATTCAAACTGGTCATAAATTCCATGAAAAGAAAAATAAGAGTTCTCAGACAGGAGGGCAGAAAGAAGGGAAATTCCACCATATACTGCCAAAGGAATCAGATTTTTTCCCCATAAAATTTTATGTTCTTCGATAAAAAACAGATAAAGTAAAACTAACAACATACAGACAAATGCAATATACAGAAAAATCCTCTTATAATATAGGAAGAAATCAATCATGGTTTCAGGGGCAGGAAAGCTAAATTCCCCAAGATTTGTATCATATCTATAATAATAGGTAATTAATGGAATAAAGGCCAGAATAGCAATTAAAGGCGCCAGTACAAGTAAAGGTTGTTTATCGCGGCGGTCTGCTTCCAGCTTCTTTTGTCGTTCTCTTTTTGATTTTTTGGTATCATAATTTGCCATAATAATCTCCATTCTGCCCTTTTGGCACTGTCCTCCGCTGTGGCATTCAAATCAATTTATTGGTACAAGCCATAGGCAATAGTACAAATTCCATAATTATTATACATGAATTAAAATAAGAAGCAATAGGGAAATTCATTTTTTGGTATATTTTGCTCTAATATGGTTACTATTCACGGCTGATTTCAGAAAATAATCAAACTCGTTGTGCTTGCACATAAGAGGTTGATTATTTTCTGAAATCAGCGTGTAGGCTGTTCTAAATATCATAAGAAAAACAAAAGCTGCTGTTTTTGCAGCGCCAGACGGCATAGCCGGATGGTTTTTCGCATGATGTTTAGAATAGCCGTGAATAGTAACCTAATATGCATGTGGACTGTGAATAGTGATTTTCCATTGACTTACCTAAATAGTTTGCGTATACTAAGGAACTGTAGAAAAATAACTGTTATATCCTTGTCTATTTCTCTGATTGCACAGGTCAAAAAGCCTTGACATAGCCCACTATGTCTACGGTTTTGACCTGCACACTCAAAGAAATATCCTGCGCAATCTTGAGCAGTTATTTTACTATAGTTCCTAAGGAAAAGGATTGTGTGGAGGTGTAAGGAAATGAAACGGACTGTGGGAATAGGGATACAGGATTTTGAAAAAATATTGGAAAGAAAGTGCTTTTATGTAGATAAAACAATGTTTGTAAAGGAGTGGTGGGAGTCTGGAGATGATGTGACACTAATTACCCGTCCCCGTCGTTTTGGAAAAACATTGACTATGAGTATGATGGAACATTTTTTATCCATAAAGTATGCAGGGCAGGAAAAGCTATTTGAGAGTTTCAAAATTTGGGATTATGAAAAATACAGGGAAATGCAGGGGACTTTTCCAGTGATTAATCTTTCCTTTGCTAACATTAAAGGGAATAATTACGAGTTTGTAAGAAAAAATATGTGTCAGGTATTAACGAATTTATATAGTGATTATTCCTTTCTGTTAGATGAACCTGTTCTGTCTGAAAGTGATAAAGAATATTTTCGAAAAGTTTCAGCCGATATGGATGATAGTACGGCGGTATTTGCCCTGCATCAGTTATCAAAATATTTATATCAATATTATGGCATGAAAGTCATTATTCTTTTGGATGAATATGATACCCCGATGCAGGAAGCTTATGTCAATGGATATTGGAAGGAGATTGTAGCATTAATCCGCAGCATGTTTAACTCTGCTTTTAAAACAAACCCTTACTTAGAACGTGCAGTTCTTACAGGGATTACAAGGGTTTCCAAAGAGTCTATTTTTTCAGATTTGAATAATTTAGAAGTAGTAACATCTACATCAGATAAATATGCAGAAATTTTTGGATTTACAGAACAGGAAGTTTTTGATGCTATGGACGAGTTCTCTCTGCCTGATAAAGCGTTGGTAAAATCATGGTATGACGGCTTCATTTTTGGAACAATAAAAGATATTTATAATCCATGGTCTATTATTAATTTTCTGGCAAAAGGAAAAGTAGGAAATTACTGGGTAAATTCCAGTGGCAATGGCTTAGTTGGAAAGCTTTTGCAGGAAGGAAGTGCCGAAATAAAAGTAAAATTTGAAACATTGTTAAAAGGTGGGACGATTCTATGTGAAATAGATGAGGAGATTGTTTATGACCAGTTAGAAAAGAAAAAAGATGCTATATGGAGTCTGCTTTTGGCAAGCGGATATCTGAAAGTGATTCAATTTGAAGATGGAAAGCAGATGGAAACCAGGGGCAGGAAAAAACCACAATATATTCTGGCATTGACCAATAAGGAAGTGCGGTACATGTTTGAAGATATGGTGTCCGGGTGGTTTGACAATGGAAATATAGCGAATTACAATGATTTTGTGAAAGCACTTCTTCTTGGAGATATTAAGGCAATGAACCGCTATATGAATCGGATTGCATTAAATACATTCAGTTATTTTGATACCGGAAACCGTCCGTCTGGTTCAGAACCGGAGAGGTTTTATCATGGCTTTGTGCTTGGGCTGCTGGTAGAACTGGAGGGACGTTATAACCTTATTTCTAACCGTGAAAGTGGTTTTGGACGTTATGATGTATTATTAGAACCTCTAAATAAGGAAGATAATGGCATCATTCTGGAATTTAAGGTATATGATTCAGAGGAAGAAAAAGACTTGCAGGATACAGTCAGAGCAGCGTTAAAACAGATAGAAGATAAAAAATATAGCCAGCAGTTGATTAGTAAAGGAATTTCTGGAGATTGTATCTGTAAATATGCATTTGCTTTTGAGGGGAAGAAGGTGTTGATTGGTAGTGATGCAAGCTGAATGTTAAAGCGAACTACGAATATAGTATGTATTTTTTGGCAAATGTACCAATAATTACTTGACAAAACCTTAAAGCTGTGCTTGTTTTTATATAAGTGATATGCTATACTATCACTTGTGTGTTACCTATATTAATAAGCTTTAAAAAGAAACATACTACTATGATATCCACATAATGCATTGGTTATGTTATAGTAAACGCATAAAATACATGCGTTTACTATAATGGATGCGCACGGATACACATAGGAAGTTATGCTGCTTTGCAGCGTGTATCCGGCGCTGTAAACGAAGTAAAACGCAAGCGTTTTTTTCGTTTGCTATATATTGTAGCAGAAGAGGAGATAATAGGATGAATCAAAACAATTCATGGAAGAAGACAGAAGAGATAGAAATTAATTTAGTAGACCTGCTAAAAAAACTATGTGTACAGTGGAAGCAGGTTTTAGCCTGTGCTGTAGTTTTTGCGTGTTTACTGGGCGGCTATAAGTATGTGAAGGATAATAGAGCTGTTCAGACAGCCAGTACTGCTGAGTTGGCAGAGGGGGTTGTTTTAACTGATGCTGAGCAAAAAAGTGTTACTGCTGCAATTGAGTTGGCAGAGGAGATTGATGGGATTGAAAAATATTTAGAGGAATCCATTGTAATGAACATAGATCCTTATCATAAAGACCGTGTAGTGTTGCTATATAGTATTGATGATGCTACAAAACAGACGAAGCAGAAAATTATAGAGGCTTACCTGAATTTTCTGTCTTCCGGTGGAGCGATAGATGCCCTAAAAGAAAATGACAGCAAGAAATGGGATATGGATAAAAGCTATTTGTCTGAATTGGTTTCAGCATATCAGAGGGAGAACAGCTCTTATCAGATTATTATGAATGATTCAACTGCAGAAACTCTCTTATATATAGAAACAACTGGTAAAGATGCAGAAATGGCAGGAGAATTGGCAGCAGATATACAGATCGTTTTAGAAAGCTATTATCCTACTGTAAAAGAAATAGCTGGTAAGCATACCCTGACATTGCTAAGCAGTGAAAATAGCATGAGGCCTGATAGTGGTTTGATGACAGCACAGCATGATAAAAGGGCGCTTTTGACAACAAACCTGACTACATTAAAAAACTTAACAGATGCTTTTAGTGAAGATCAGAAGCTGTTATATGAAAATGCAATTATTGAAGAGGATGAACAGCCTAAGGCAGAAGAGGCTGCATCTGCTGGTATTAGTAAAAAATATATCCTGCTTGGTTTTGTAGGAGGTATCTTCTTATATTGCTGTGTTTATGCATGCTGGTATTTACTTCGTGATACAGTAAAGAGCATGGAAGAAATAAAGGATTATTACAACTTCCCGTTTTATGGCGGTATTGTTCTGAAAAAAGGAACAAAAGGGAATGGGCAGGATTTAACAGGAAGCCAAAAGGATGCTTATGAAAGAGAAAAAGCCCAGATGCTGAACCGTGTCAGACTTGCCTGCCAAAAGCAGGAGACTTCTACAATTTGTCTGGCAACAGATTTTTCGCTGAATGAACAGGAAAAGGAGTGTTTAAGCGGTGTTTCAAAGCAGCTTAAGGAATGGGGAGTCAATACTGTTCTGGGTGAAAATATCAGCGGGAATATTTCTGTCTGGGATGAACTAACGAAAGCAGGAATTGTTTTGATGATTTATAAGATAGGGACTACTACGCATCAGATGATAGATGAAGAAATGAACTTCTATCTGGAAAATGACATTGCTGTAATCGGTGCGGTTGCATTGGAAAGCAAGTAAGGAACATGCTTCTAAAGAATCATTGGAAGCAGGCATTGTTACATTATGTTTGGGGATAGATTTCTGGAAAACGCTAGTGAATATATATAGGGAATGGTGCATAGGATGAAAACAGGGGAAACACAGGAAAGGGAAAAGAGAATATGGTCAATAGAGCTGGTAAATGATACGCCTCTCTGGGTAAGGGCTCTTATGCTTTTGCTGTTTGATGTTCTTGCAGTTTATTTGGCCAGTTTTCTGTCCTTGTTAATCCGGTTTGAATTTGACATGTCAAAAATAGAGACCAGATGCATTGATTCGGTTTATCACTATCTGGCGATTAATATGTTTTGTACCATAGTGGTATTTTATCTGTTCCGTTTGTATACCAGCTTATGGAAATATGCCAGTGTGCAGGAGCTTTGCAATATTGTCTTTGCAGTTGTCATCACCGGAATTTTGCAAATAATCGGCATGCATCTTATGAAAGGAATTGTGCCGAGGAGTTATTATATCCTTTATATTTTTTTAATGCTGTTATTTGAAATTTGTATCCGTTTTTGTTACCGCTTTCTCCGATTTTTTCGAAATGAGTTTGGCTCAGCGAGAAAAAGTACTTCCAATGTTATGGTAATTGGTGCCGGAGATGCAGGAGCTGCCATATTAAAAGAAATGCGCCTTAGTAAATATGTATCACAACAGGTACGTTGCTTTATTGATGACAGTACAGCAAAACAGGGAAAATATATTCAGGGTTGCCCTGTAGTGGGTGGACATGATAAGATATTAGATGCGGTTGAAGAATATCAGATTGAAAAGATCATTATAGCAATACCGACAGCAGCAAAAAAGACAATACGCAAGCTGGTGGACATCTGTCAGCAGACAGATTGTGAAATCCGTATTCTGCCTGGCACCTATCAGTTAATTAACGGAGAGGTCAGCGTTTCGCAGTTACGAGAGGTCAGCATAGAAGATTTGCTGGGAAGAGACCAGATTCAGGTGAATCTGGAGGAAATTTTAGGTTATGTAAAAGGTGAGACTGTCCTTGTTACAGGTGGGGGCGGCTCCATAGGAAGTGAAATCTGCAGGCAGCTTGCAAAGCATGAAGTAGGACAGCTTATTATTGTTGACATATATGAAAATAATGCTTATGAAATTCAGCAGGAGTTAAGGCACGACTACCCAGAACTGAATCTGGAGGTGTTGATTGCTTCTGTCCGGAATACAAACCGTATGAATATGATTATGGAAACATATCGCCCTGCAATTGTGTATCATGCAGCAGCGCATAAGCATGTACCTTTGATGGAAGATAGTCCTAATGAAGCGATTAAAAATAATGTTTTTGGAACTTTTAAAACTGCTCAGGCAGCAGGAAGGAATGGCGCAAAGCGTTTTGTGCTGATATCCACTGACAAGGCAGTCAATCCTACCAATATTATGGGAGCATCAAAGCGTATTTGCGAGATGATTGTCCAAACACTAAACCATCAGTATAAAACAGATTTTGTAGCAGTACGCTTTGGAAATGTGTTGGGAAGCAATGGAAGTGTGATACCTCTTTTTAAAAGACAGATTGCAGCAGGCGGTCCGGTAACAGTAACGCATCCGGACATTATCCGTTATTTTATGACAATACCAGAAGCAGTGTCTTTGGTGCTGCAGGCAGGAGCATATGCGAAAGGCGGAGAAATCTTTGTCCTGGATATGGGAGAGTCTGTTAAGATTTTAGACCTTGCTAAAAATTTAATCAGGTTGTCTGGCTATAAGGTTGGAGAAGATATTGAAATTCATTTCACAGGCTTGCGTCCGGGGGAAAAGCTTTATGAAGAGCTTTTGATGGATGAAGAAGGACTGCAGGATACGGATAATCAGTTGATTCATATTGGAAAACCAATTGATTTTGATGAGGATAAGTTTTTGGGGCAGTTGGAGGAGTTGAAGAAGGCAATGAATCAGGATAGTCAGTCAATAAAGAGGATGGTGCAGGGGATTGTGCCAACGTATTCCATAAATAAAAGTCTTGCTGATTAGTTTTTTGAAATTGCTTGTTGTGTTGTAATATCAACATATGTGAATTATTATGTTGATATTGCAACACATAATAAAATAGGTGAATAAATATATTGTATCCAAGTGTTAGAATTAACAGTTTTTATATTAGTATTTTATGTTGGAGTAAAACATGAGGTGAATTTATAAACCAAACATTTTCATTAGTTAGTTTTGATTCTTTAAAAGAATATGAAAATAATAGTGTATGTTTGAAAGGTAGATTGTTCAGAGAAATAAATATAAGTTAGGTGTTATGAATATTGACATAAATTATAATTTTATTATAATTAACTATTTATTAGCGGATGGTTTTACTTAGATAAATTGTCTGAAATTATAAATTTTCGAAATGGAAGTATATAAGAGAAGTGTCTTATAATTTGCTCGTTAAAGTATTTGTATATTGTTTAGTTTAGAAAAAGGAGAAGTATAAATGAGTATTGCTAAAAAATACAAATGGGATGAGAATTTACGCAAAGATATTATTGAATGGGATGTTAGAAATTGGGGTAAAGTGATTGATTTTATAGAAGATAGTCAATTGGAATTTAAGGAGAAAAGCGTACTTGAATTAGGTGCCCGCAATGGTGGATTGAGTTTATACTATGCTTTAAAGGGGGCAAAAGTTTTATGTTCTGATTTGAATGGGCCAACAAAAAAAGCACATGAGCTGCATAAAAGATACGGTGTGGATGAATTTGTAGAATATGCTGCTATTGATGCGACTAATATTCCAGATCAATATAAAGGTAAATTTGATTATATTACTTTTAAGTCTGTAATTGGTGGAATTGGTTCATGGAATGATTTAAAGGCACAAAAGAGATGTGTAGCATGCTGTTATAAATGTTTAAAGCCAGGAGGCCGGTTGATTTTTGCTGATAATATGAAAGCTTCAGTTTTGCATCGCATTGCGAGAAGGCTGTTTGTAAAATGGGGAAAAATATGGCATTATGAAACCCAAAAAGAAATTTATATGTTAATGAGAAAATTTAAACTGATTGATGAACGTTATGCTGGTGTAGCCGGATGTTTTGGAAGAAATGAAGAGAGCAGGAATATACTTGGAAAAATTGATAACCGATTCTTAGATAAGATAGTTCCCGATTCGTGGAAATATATTGGAATGTACATTTATGAAAAGAAATGATTAAATGTTAATGAGGAGCGTGCAGGAAAAATGGAAAAAAGAACAATAGCCTTTTCACCACCAGACATTACAGATGAAGAGATTGCTGGAGTGAGTGAAGTGCTTAAAAGTGGATGGATTACAACAGGAACAAAAACAAAGGAATTTGAAAAAAAGATTGCAGAATATTGTCATGTAAAAAAAGCTGTATGCCTTAATTCCGCAACAGCATGTTTGGAATCCATTCTTCGGTTACTGGGGGTTGGAGAAGGAGATGAAGTAATTGTTCCAGCTTATACTTATACTGCTACAGTTAGTCCGGTGTGCCATGTTGGTGCAAGGCCGGTAATGGTTGATACTGCAGAGAATAGTTTTGAGATGGATTATGATAAGTTAGAAGAAGCCGTTAATGAAAAGACAAAGGTGATTATACCAGTAGATTTAGCTGGTATTATGTGTGATTATGATAGGATTTTTTCTATTGTTGAGCAGAATAGAAACAGGTTTTCCCCTAAAAATGACTTGCAAAAGATTTTTGGAAAGATTATAGTAGTAGCTGATGCTGCACATGCCTTTGGAGCTGTCAGGGATGGAAAAAACTGTGGTGAAGTGGCGGACTTTACAAGTTTTTCGTTTCATGCAGTAAAAAATTTGACAACAGCAGAAGGGGGCGCATTGACTTGGAAATCTATTGATGGGATAGAGGATGATTGGATTTATCAGCAATTTATGTTGTTATCTCTTCATGGACAATCTAAAGATGCATTAGCAAAGACAAAAATTGGAGCTTGGGAATATGACATTATTTCTCCGTCATATAAGTGTAATATGACAGATATTATGGCAGCTATTGGGTTGATTCAGTTAAAACGATATCCACAGTTATTGGTCAGAAGAAAAGAAATTGTTGAAAGATATGATGATGTGTTCAGGACATTGGGAATACAGACGGTGAATCATTATTCAAAAGATAAACAATCAAGTGGACACCTGTATCTATTACGCATTCCAAAGATAACAGAAAAACAACGCAATGAAATAATTGTTCGGTTAGCAGAGTTAGGAGTGATAACAAATGTGCATTATAAACCATTACCAATGATGACTGCTTACAAAAAAATGGGTTTTTGTATTAAAAATTATCCTAATGCATATAAGCAATATCAGAATGAAATTACATTACCGCTTCATACAAGATTAAGTAATGAGGATATTTTGTATATCATTGATGCTGTAAAAAGACAGGTTTAGCTTAGATGGAATTACAAAATTACAAAAATTTTATTTGGAGATAATCTATATGCTGATTATATAAGGATTTATTGTCATGAAATGTATGGTTTAATCATAAAAATTGTGCAAAAAGATAATTTGTGAGGAAACTAACATGATGAAATTAAGAGATTGGGAAGGTTTGCCAAAAAGTATGCAGACCAAAGAAGTAAGAAGATACTATCAAATTCTTTCAAATAAAAAAGTGAGTATAGCTGCAAAAAGAATATTTGATATATTCTTGGCAGGTATACTAATAATTCTTTTGAGTCCGCTTATGCTTGTTATATCAGTTCTGATTGCAGTAGATTCGAAAGGTGGAGTATTTTTCCACCAAATAAGAGTTACTGCATATGGAAAAAAATTTTATATACATAAGTTTCGAACAATGGTGAAAGATGCTGATAAGAAGGGAGTACAGGTTACCATAAATGATGATGTACGTATTACAAAAACAGGAAGATGGTTAAGAAAGACACGTTTAGATGAATTACCACAGTTGATAAATGTATTAAACGGAGATATGTCTTTTGTAGGTACACGTCCTGAAGCAGTTAAATACGTTAAAAAATATAGTAATGAAATGTCAGCTACACTATTGCTTCCGGCTGGTATTACAAGTGAAGCAAGTATTCGTTATAAAGATGAGGCAAAGCTGTTGAATACAGTAAATGTGAATGATGTAGATAAAATTTATTTGAAAGAAATTCTTCCCCAAAAGATGGAATACAATTTGGAAAGTCTTAGTAAATTTAGTTTTTTGGGTGATATTAAAACTATGTTCAGAACAGTGTTTGCTGTTATTGGAAAAATATAAATAGAAAGAGAGTTAATTATAGTTATGAGTAGTATAGCTACAAAGGATATACAATCTAAAATGCTTGAAATTTTGGTATATTTTGATGAATTTTGTGAAAAGTATAAATTGAAATATTATCTTTGTGGTGGTTGTTTGATTGGAGTCGTAAGACATAAAGGATTTATTCCATGGGATGATGATATTGATTTATTTATGCCAAGACCAGATTATGAAAAATTAAAGAAATTATGGCCTAAATATGCCAATACTTCAAAGTATGTATATTGTATTACAGATAAGTTTAAAAATTATCATGATGGTGGAGCTTCAATTAGAGACATAACCACAACATATATAAATCAACATAGTATAAATGATGATATTGTTCATGGTTTTGCATTAGAAATAATGCCTATTGATGGATGTCCAAAATCAAAGCTTAGTCGTATAAAACAGCTTTTTTTTGCATTTGTTTTTAGCTTGTTTAATGTTCAAAGATTGCCAGATAATAAAGGAAAAGTCATTAGAATAATTTCGGCAATAATGTATAAACTGATATCATCAAAGACAATTCGATATAAAATTTGGAAATATTCTGAAAGACAAATGACGAAATATTCTTGGGATAAATGTAATGAAGTGACAGAATTAATTGGTGCGATACATGGTATGTTATTGCGTCATAATAAAGATGATTTTGATAAAGTTATCAGAAAAGATTTTGAAGGGTATAAATTTCCTGTGATGGCAGGTTACAAAAAATATTTATTTCGTATATGGGGAGATTATATGCGATTACCACCGAAAGAAAAAAGGATAGCAAAACATGCCGTTGTTTATATGAGTTTAGATGAGCCATATACAAAATTTAAAGGAATTTATTATTGCAAAGATAAAGATTTAGCATGAATATCTTTGTGGTTTATTTCTAATAAAACAAGAAAAATGGAAGAAATTCATTAACTGTGTTGAAAATATAATTGTGGTTGATAGAGGATAAATATGGATAATATAGTACCCAAATTTAGTATAATAATTCCAGTATATAATTCCGAGAATTATATTGGAAAAGCATTAGATTCATTGTTAAATCAGAATTTTGAAGGTTATGAAATTATTTTAGTTAATGATGGTTCTACGGATAGAAGTAGGAAGATATGCGAACAGTATGAAAAAAATTATGCCAATGTACTCTTGTTCAATGAAAAAAATGGTGGATTATGTTCTGCGAGAAATAAGGGGATAGAGGTTGCAAGTGGTAGATATATAATGTTTATGGACAATGATGATGAATTTCAAAAGGATAGCTTGAATATAATTTGGAATTCTATCTCTAAACTTAGATGTGATATATTAAGGTTTAATAGAACGAGAATACAAGTTTTTGATAATGGAAAAAGGAAGATTGATATATACGGATGTAAAAATATTGTTAATGTTGGTGATCGTCCCCAATATGTAACAAGAGAGGAATTATTTAAAAATTATAGAAGTTATCGTAAGAGTGGATGTTTTGCAGGAATATGGAATGGTGTGTATAAAAAAGAATTATTTAAAGATATTAGATTTGATACATCTATTAAAGCTGGAGGAGAGGATTGGCTTGTTAATTTACAATTATATGAATTAGCACAGTCTGTGGGGTTTATTTCGGATTCCTTATATATATATTATCGAAGAGTATCTCATAGTATATCAACCACATATCAAACCAATAGAATTGATGCTATCGTTAAATGTGCAAATTTAGAAAGAAAATTAATAGAATCAAATTCAATAGATTTGACTGAGATTTTGTATAGTGATATACGGTATATTGCTCAGATTATTAAGATAATGATGCATAAAGAATCTCATTTAAAAATGAAAGATAAAGTTGAAATCTTAAATAATATTAGTTTAGAACCAGGACTAAATGTATTGGACATAAGTAATAAAATTAGAAAATTGTCCATGTTATATAAAATATATATGATTTTATATATAAAAAAAAGATATTGTTTATTAATATTGTTGTCAGAAGTTATTTTAAAGCTGAGAGGAAATACATGATGGTCAAAAAAAATTTTGATGATAGCATTGTTGATTTAAACAGGAGATATCAAGAACTTTTTTATTCAAAACCTGTACAAAAATATCTAAAAAGAGAAAAATATAAAGAATATGTAAAAGAGGGGAATTATAAGCAAATTATTGAAGATATTTTATTTAAATTGTTTGTTCGTATACCATCATCACTTCAATCAAATATTAATGTTACGCATAAAAGTAAGCTGAAAAATAACAGTTTGAATGATAAAAAAATTGCTGTATATAGTTGTATTGTGGGAAATTATGATAAGATTGTGGAACCATTCTTTATTGAACCTCAAGTTGAATATTTTATGTTTACAGATCTTGAAGTTCCTAAAAATTCAAAATGGCAAAAGGTAGACATAAAACAATTTGATGAGTATAAAACTATGACTCCACTTCAACTAAATAGAAAAATTAAAATGTTACCATATAATTACCTAAAAGACTATGACTATAGTATATATGTTGATGGATTAATTGAAGTTGTTGCACCTATGACTCCACTTATAATGGAAATGGGTACAGTAGGTTTTGGTGTACATTATCATAATCAGCGAGATTGTATATATGATGAGGCTGTTATGATTAAGTATTTGAAGAAAGCAGATATGTCTATTGTTATTAAGCAGCTTAATCAATATAGACAAGAAGGATTTCCAGCACACTTTGGATTATTTGAAAATACAATTTTAATGCGTGATCATAGAAATAAACAGATTAAACAGTTGATGACTTTATGGTGGGAGGAGTATTTAAAATATCCCACTAGAGATCAGTTAAGTCTTCCCTATTTAATATGGAAGACTGGAATTAAAAAAGAACAAATTTATATTATGGGAAATGACCTAAACTTGAATCCTAGGTTTAATCGAGGGCGTTCCCATAATAGGGGATGATGATAAAATGGGTAAGCAAGTGTATTCTGGCAGATTAATTCAACATAATAGTATTATAATAGATGCCTTATTATTTTCAATGGCTCTAAGTGATGAGATGTGTCTTTCAGGCAGACACATACCTGTAGTATTTTTTTTAATGCTTTTCAAATTTGGAATTGAAAAGAGATATCTCGTAAATAAGAGTATATTCTGGTTGCTTTTTATGTTATGCTATACAACAATATTGGGGATTCGTTTGCCAGATAACTCTGAAAATTTTAGTATTCTCTATAATACATCAGTTTTTTTAGTGGCAATCATGATTCAGCTATTGTTAATGAAATATAAATATAAAAATCAATTAATTGATGTGTTGGATTTTACGGTTTTGTACACGACTATTTTAAGTGGATTTTTTATAATATCTCATGAATACAGTACGATTATGTATAGATGGAGGGATTACCTAGGAGGACAGAGTGATTATAGACTTGGAAGCAGTACTGATATTAATTCTAATGTAATTGCCTGGTTATTTGGGGTACTTGGACTATTTTCTGTTTATTTGATTATTTTTCATAAGAGGAAGAAGCAATTAATTATATACATTATTCAAATAATAATACTTTTTTTTACAGGTTCCAAAAATGGACTTTTATTTGCAGTGATTCCAATAATATATGTTTTATTAAAATCATTAAGAAAGTTTAAGCCTATACATGTGGCAATTGCAATTTTAGCTATCATAGCTTTATGGACCGCAATTCATGAAAATGCTGTTCTATATACACTTGTAGGTAAACGTTTCGATAGTATGCTTTCTTCTATTGCCTTTTTAAATGGAGCAAGTGAATCTATTTCTAAAACTCCGATAGATATAACATCTACAGTGAAGCGATTACGAATGATAGAATGTGCAAATAAGATGTATTGGAAGCATCCGGTTATTGGACGAGGGATTGGTGCTTTTGCAAAATATTCGGGATATGGTTATTATTGTCATAACAATTATATGGAAATTCTTGTTAGTGGGGGGATAATTGGTTTTTTATTGTATTACTCATATATTATTTTTGCTGGTATAAAATCATTATATTTGAGGAAAGGTGCTTATAGGGATTTGGCAATAATAATAATTATATTTATTTTGCTTTCGGATTTTGGAACAGTAAACTTTTATTCACGTTTAGTTTTTTTATTCCCGAAAATAATACTTTTTATTTTAGTTTCTGGTAAACTTTTGGATTATTCAAAATAATAGTAATGATGGAGGAAGAAGTGTTTATTTATAGAGTAAAGGATTTTATAAAAAGAAAGAGGTTAAATAATTATAGGGCTAAAGGGGCAATTATAGGAGATGGATGTGATTTTGCGAAAGATATATCGTTGGGGTCAGAACCATATTTAGTGAAAATAGGAAACCATGTACGCCTTACTTCGGGAGTGAAAATTACAACGCATGATGGGGGGATGTGGGTGATTAGAAAGAAGAAAGGGTACTCTAATGCAGATATTTTTGGGAAAGTGGAAATAGGAAATAATGTACATATTGGCTTTAATTCCATAATTATGCCAGGTGTAAAAATAGGTGATAATGTAATTGTTGGATGTGGTGCAATTGTTACAAAAAATATTCCTAAGAATTCTGTTGCGGTAGGAACTCCAGCTCGTGTTATTGAATCTATAGATGAGTATCTATTAAAGCATAATGAAGAAATAGTCATGACAAAATCCATGACAGGTGAAAAGAAAAGGAAATTTATTGAAGAGAAATATATTTGATTAAATATATTTCCCTGCAGCAAGCTATGGAGAATCAAACTTAAAGAGATTGAATAGAAAATGAAAAACAAAAAAATGGTGAGAAACACTATATCATCTTTAGTATTACAAGGTACTATAATAATTTGTGGTTTTGTATTGCCACGAGCAATATTACAATATTTTGGATCTGAAATAAATGGGCTTGTTAATTCAATAACACAGTTTCTTACTGTTATTGCTTTTTTGGAATTGGGAGTAGGAACAGTAGTACAGTCGTCATTATATCAACCTCTTGCGCAAAGAGATTATGATATTCAAAGTAAAATATATGTTTCAGCACAAAAATTTTTTTATAAGCTGGGACAAATATTGTTGTGTTATATTCTTTTTCTTATTGTGGCTTATCCTTTAATCAGTGGAAATAAATTTTCTTTTTTGTATACCGCAACGTTGATAATTGTAATGAGTATAAGTTCTTTTGCTCAATATTATTTTGGAATAGTGAATTCATTGTTATTAATGGCAGATCAACGAGGATATATTCAATATAACATACAAACTGTTACCTTAATACTAAATACGGTTTGTTGTGTGTTGATGATAGTTGGTGGTTTAAGTATTCATTTAGTGAAATTAGCCACCTCATTATTGTATTTAATTCGTCCAATTTACTTAAATTGGTATGTAGGCAGAAGATACAAAATAAATAAAAAAATAAAATATGATAAGGAACCGATAAAACAAAAGTGGAATGGAGTAGCACAACATATTGCAACGATTATTCTTGATGGAACCGACACAATCGTGCTTACTGCATTTTCAAATTTGTCATCAGTTTCCATATATTCTGTATATTATTTAGTTATATCAGGAATAAAGCAGTTATTTAATGCAATAACAAATGGAATTCAGGCTTTATTAGGAGATTTATATGCACGAAATGATAAAAAAAAACTTATGCAAGTTTTTGAATTGACAGAGTGGACTGTTCATACTTTTACAGTTCTAATTATGGGATGTGTAGCTTTTTTGATTACTCCTTTTGTTCAAGTATATACCACTGGCCTTACAGATGCTGATTACAATCAGCCCCTATTTGGCTTTGTTATATCAGTTGCTTATGCTGTATATTGTTTACGATTACCATATCATATGATGACAAAAGCGAGTGGAAAATACAAAGAGACTCAGAATTGTTATATTACTTCTGCAATAGTAAATATTTTAGTATCTGTTCTTTTTGTTAATCGGTATGGTATAATTGGTGTTGCTGTTGGGACATTAGTTGCAATGTTGATTCAAACTGTATGGCTTGCTCATTATAATGCAAAATATATTATTGATACTTCAGTGAATTCTTTTGTTAAACAAATTCTAGTGGACGTAGTAACCATTAGTGTAGCATCTGTAATATCATATAAAATCAATATTTCAGATATGACATATTTAATGTGGCTTGTTATGGCTTTGAAAATATTTGCTATATGGTCAGCGAGTATTATTATAGTAAACTTACTTTTGTATAGAGAGAGGGTTTTCTATATAATTAATAAAGTGTTTTGTTTAAAGTTTTAAACAAGAGATATATTGAAAGAAAAAATAGATTGACTATGTTAAAACCAAATGCTGTCTATAGTTCTGCTTCTTTTGAGTGGGAATGGTGGAAATGTGCATCTTTGATCGGACACAACACTTGGATGAGAATTTTGTATGAAAGGTATTGCATCAACCATAATACAATAAATGGGTTTTCCTATAGGCAGAGGCTTGTGGTAGATGTAATTTCTGGTTGATTGTTGATGAGATAAAAGGTACTATTTCATTAACAATTTGTATCTGAGCAGAGTGAAAGGAATGCAAATTATTATGGAGAATGAATCTTACAAATTAGAAATCTTTAATATACTTAAAGTAAATATCTGGTCAGTTAAAAGTTCATTCAACTAATAAGCAGGTCAATTTCCTCGTTTTCAA
>CANSYK010000053.1 GCA_947651225.1 uncultured bacterium
GATGTATGGGCCGAGTGGTTATCCAGAATCAGACGTATCGTATCGCCTTCCGGGTATTTGGCATCAAGTATTTTTAAAAATGATACAAAATCAGAGCTTTTATGGGTGTCACTGATCAGCGGAACAGCTTCCCCAGTCAACAGGTCAATACCCGCCAGTAAGGAAATGGTTCCCATACGGACATACTCATAATCCCTGCGGACAAACCCGTTTTCCTCTGTTGGATTATGGTCAGGATATTTATTAGCTGTCGCCTGTATGCCCGGCTTTTCATCATAAGAGATTGTATGCGTCATATGGCCGTCTTCCGGTATGATGATACCACCGTTTTCATCAAACTGCATTTGGACCTGTTTGTATACCAGAAGGACATTATGCATTTTATTTTCAAAATCAGGGTCCTTTCTTTCAAGATAATACCTGATTTTAAAGGGTTTGATATCCATCTGTTTCAGGTATTTTTGCAGCCACGGTTTTGTCACGGTTTTTAATCGGGGAAATCCCGCATCATCAGCAAAATTCTGTATGTGCTTATGCAGTGCGGCCAACGTCCACAATTCCGCAGCATAACCAGGTTCACATGGCTTCCGGCAGGCGATACTGATAATCCATGCTTTTGCGTCATCCGTAATTTCGACCGGACGACCGGAGCGGTCATCATCAGAAAGGGCAAGATCCATTCCGTATGTATGAAAGCGCTCTACACAACGACGAACCGTTGGGACACTGACCTCCAGGGCATCTGCGATATCAGAGTATGTCCTTCCCTCTGATTTCCAAAGCAGCATTCGTGCGCGGTCAACCGTCTGCGCCTGGATTGTCCGTGTTTTTATTAATGATGCAAGGTAATCCCGCTCGTTATCAGACAGCTCAACCGTAGTAACAATTTTTGACATGATCAGACCTCCGTGATGTTTGATGTATAGTCTGATTATATCATATGTATTAACATAAAGAAACTTAATTTATAGCATACTAGGGTGTTATTCGTTAATTTATCTGAACCAAAATCCCCTGTTTTTCACCAAATTAAATAAGGTATGGGATATTTTAATCTGACGTATTTTCCGTCAGATTATTTCATCTTCGCACCTTTTGTGTTATCATCTTATCTGATACACATGAAAAGGACAGGAACCCTCACCATCCAAAGTTTGTGTCCCTGCCTTTACACACCACGACGGACTCATCCGCCATAGACAAAGATATGATAACAGTAATCACAGAAGAATGCAACGAAATTTCACAGGAATTCTATGATGACACCATGGATTCCATCCAGATATGCCAGATGCGGTGTTCCTGCGGGTACAGCGGCTGTCTTGTAGGGCATGGGGCTATTCCCGTTCCGTTAAGATGGCAATGGGGAAGATCCCCCTTGCCGTGCGCAGGGTGCAGTGCAAAGACATTTTTTTTACCGTCTTGGGATTTTGGGTGACGCGGGGTGTGCGGATGGGAATACACCCCTAAGAGCAACGGCGTACACCTCTGTACACCCCTAAAGGCAAAATTAAAAAGTGTAAAGCAGTAACAGTTCTGATTCGTTTTTTATGCCTTATGTAGGGTGCATCTTATAAAGTCCATCCTGCCGCCTCGGTTTTTAAACTTAGATAATTTTGGTAAATACCATTTTGTTGCATTAATTCTTCATGTGTTCCCTGTTGGGCGATACAGCCGTGGTCAATCACAATAATTTGATCTGCGTTCTGCACTGTACTCAAGCGGTGGGCGATTGAAATCAGGGTTTTATTCTTTGTCAGCTCCGCAATTGCGGAAAGAAGTGCCTGCTCATTTTCCGGGTCAACGCTGGAAGTTGCTTCATCCAGAATGATAATAGGAGCATCTTTCAGGATTGCTCTGGCAATAGAAATCCGTTGTTTTTCTCCGCCGGAAAGAGTAGAGCCGCCTTCACCAATCACGGTAGAATACCCATCTGAAAGCCCCATAATAAAGTCATGGCAACAGGCGCGCTTTGCGGCCTCTATCACTTCTTCATGGGTAGCGTCGGGTTTACCAAATTTGATATTGTTTTCAATCGAATCATGGAAAAGGTACACATTCTGAAAAACCATACTGATATATTCCAGTACGCTGTCTGCCGTGTAGTCCTTTATATTCTGGCCACCAATTCGGATCATACCTTTCTGCACATCCCAAAACCGGGCAATCAGATTGCAGAGTGTGGTCTTACCACTTCCGGACGGTCCGACAATCGCACAGGTGGTATGCTCCGGAATTGTCAGGGACAAGTTATGAATAATTTCACGTTGCCCGTAGCTGAATGAAACATGATCCAATGCAATGTCGTAGCAGGAAATTTTTAGTTTGTTTATACTCGTGTCCATCTGCGGTATGTTCGTGACTTCCTCCAGCCGATCCAGCTCTGTGTTGATTTTCCTACTTAAGAAGGCACTGTTTCCCATTGTCTCCAAATCGGAGTAGACCGTAAATGCACAGAACAGGAAAGTCAGGCAATAAGGCAGACTGATTTGCCCAGCCAAATAAAGCAGTCCAGCAGCGGCAATCAGTACACAGCTCATGAGCTTATAGACCAGAATATAAAAACGGAGAACCCCGGCTGTAGCCTTTTCCTGCCCATAATCTGCGTCCCACTTTTTTTGAAATGCGCTGCGTACTTCTTGTTGACCTTCCTCACCTTTGGAGAAAGACCGTAGAACAGAAATCCCTCGGATATATTCCATTGTTTTGCTCACCAGATTTTCCTGTGCTCCTTGATAAATGGGAGCATATTGCGCGGCTCTGCTGCGGACCCAACGAAGAACAAGTAAACCTAATAATAGTCCGATCATACTTAAAATGGCAATAATTGGGCTGAAAAAGAACATCATAATTGACATGAGAGCTGCCATAGCAACACCGCTTGTCATCTGCTCAATTGCAAGCATGGAGTAACCTTCCAAATCTGCAATCGTCGTAGTAAGCATTGTCTGAATAGTTCCTAAATTTTGATCTGAAAAGTAGCCCATAGGAGCCTGTTTCAATTTTTCTCCTATTTCCAGACGATAATCACGGAAAATATCATATCCCGTTCCACTCATGGTACGGTCATACATCCATTGAAAGAAAAAGCGTCCTATAACACTTCCTAATACAACACCAAAGGCTTGCAGGATAATAGTAGGTGTAAGATTTTCTAAATGTAATAAAATCCAAAAAACACCGAACATCATAAAACTGTTGAAAAACGATTTGAGAATATTAAATGTGATGCCAACGATGATTTTCTTTCGGCTTCTACCCGCAATCTTAAAAATCCGATGTATCATTTCAAGCATGGTTTTCCACTCCTCCTTTTATATCTGCTTCTCCTATGATTCCGGCATAATTTTGCCACATCTTTTGATAGATGGGGCATTCCCGGAGAAGTTCTTCTTGTGTCCCACGACCTGCAATATTTCCGTTTTTCACAACCAGAATCTGGTCGGCATTGCGAATCGTATTCAAACGGTGCGCTACAACAATCAATGTCTTTCCGGCGACTAATTTGCTGATTGCCTGTTGAATTAGCGCCTCATTTTCTGGATCAGCATAGGCCGTGGCCTCGTCTAAAATGACTATGGATGCCGGTTTTAGCATGGCCCGCGCAATCGTAATACGCTGGCGCTCCCCGCCAGAAAGGCGATCTCCAGCATCACCGGCCAGTGTGTTATATCCTTGCTCTAACTGCATAATAAAGTCATGACAGTTAGCAGCTTTTGCGGCAGCTTCTACTTCTTCATCTGTCGCTGTCGGATTACCCATGCGGATATTTTCCCGAATGGATTTGTCGAATAGGAAATTGTCCTGTGCCACATAACTTATTTCCCCCATCAACTGCTCAAAAGGGATTTGACGAATATTCTGACCGCCGAAACGCACAGAACCAGAAGTCACATCCCAAAAACCAGCCATCAGTTTCGCAATCGTGGATTTACCAGAACCGGAAGACCCAACAATAGCCGTCATAGTGCCGGGCTTGGTTTGAAAAGAAATACCATGGAGGACTTCGGTTTCTTTATAGCCGAAATGTACATCCTCGAATTGGTAAATACGTTTTCCCAAAGATACAGGTTCAGAAGGGCGGGCAAGTTCCGGAGTTTTCAAAAAAGCTGTTACTTGCTCCAAATTACCTTTTATCATGCTGACCTGCTCCATCGCTTCGGACACTTTCATCAATGGAGCAACAAACCCCAGCGGAACTACTAAAGATATTAAGAATACGGGAAGTGAAAGCGTTCCTTCCATGTAAAGCCATGCGCCTACTGGCAATGTACCCAAAAGAGTAGAAGGCAGGACGGCCCGTGCAGCTGCATTCCAAAACCAGCATTGACTCCACCACTCCATTGTAGAATCGTGAAAATAGTTGACGGACTTTGAGTATTTTCCATAAGAGGATGCAGAACGGTTAAACGCTTTAATGACTTGTATACCGTTGACATATTCTACTAAGGAACTGTTCATATCATTGGCAGAGCGCATGTAATTTTCCATTCGGGGGCCATAACCGCGCATCATAGCAGCAAAAAAGAGAATACCCAGTGGAATTGTGATTAGGGATGCAAGCCCCATGCGCCAGTCTAGAATGAAAATCAGGATAATACTGCACAACGGCGCTGCAATATTCGATGGCAATTCTGGCATAAAATGAGCCATAGAATCCTCCAGCTTTGCTACGTTGTCAACGATTAGATTCTTGAAAACTCCCGTAGGTGTTTCCAGCATCACGCCCATTGGAACCTTCGCCATTCGGTCTGCAATCGCTTCGCGGATGTTCTTCAGAATGGTAAACGAAATTTTATGGGACATAAGGGAAGACCGCCATGTGAGCAGCATTTTGATTAGCTGGCATATAGCAGCCATTCCGCTATAGAAGAAAATGCACTGTATTGTAGCTGTATCGCGGTAGAGTTCATTCGCTAACAGCGCTACCATCAGGAATGGTACGATACCAAACATTTCCCCTAACACAGCAAGAAGAATGGAAATACGCATTTTGCCGCTGCTCCCGCTCACAAAGGCAAAGAGCTGACGGATTGCGCCCGGTTCTTTCTTTTTTATAGGATTCATAAGAGAGTCTCCTTTCAATAGAGTTATGTGTCGATTAAATTACAGCGTAATATTACAGTGTAATTTAATTTTACTCGGAAGTGACAATCTTGTCAAGAGGAGGTTAGTGCAGTCTCAGAAAAATCAATAAAACAAACAATATAAAGAGAGTTCTGCTTTGAAAAATTGTATATTTCTCTGAATTTTTGTCCTGACCGCATATTTAAGATTGACAGAGTGAGTGAATTGTGTTAGAATGAATTACGGTGTAATATTACAGCGTAATTTAACTGAATAGCGAGGTGATTTATGGATGTCGAGAGACTTTCAGAAAACTCACGAAAAATTACTGGTTTGTGCAGAGAAACATTTTTTGGAATTTGGGTTTGAGCGCGCCAGCATACGTGAGATTTGTAAAGATGCCAATGTGACGAACGGAGCCTTTTATAATCATTTCGAAGACAAAGAGGCTTTGTTTGGAGCATTGGTTGAGCCAGTGGTGCAGGCTGTTTCTGAGATTTATGCAGATTCCGTAGAACGGCATTTTGCCCTGGCAAAGACTGATGAGCTGAAAGGTCTGTGGAAATTGTCTGAGGATACGTTGCACCAGATTATTGAATATGTCTACGAGCATTTCGATGTATTCAAGCTGTTGCTGATGCAGTCAGCCGGTACAAAATATGTTTCTTTTTTGGACGACGTGGTACGTTCCGATGTCCGGGAAACACAAAAGCTCATTGCGGAATTGAAAGAGCGCGGTGTTCCTGTACATGATTTGGAGGATGATGAGTGGCATATGCTTGTCCATTCCTATTATTCCTCTATTGCGGAAATTGTCATGCACAATTATCCGAAAGCAGCCGCGATAAAATATGCTCATACATTGGCCGCCTTTTTCAGTTCTGGATGGCAAACGGTTTTGGGGATTTAATCCCCAAAAAAATTTCGTTATATGTTAGCGGTGTCTAACCGCAGCAGAAAGAAAACAATTCTTTAGATAAAAGTTTTCTGCCTGCGCATCAAGTAAAAATAGAAAGGATTTTGAAAAATGGAAAACACAAATAAACTTACAGGCAAAGATCTCATCAATGTAGGTATTTATTCTGCCATGACCCTTGTAGTATTTTTCGTCGTTGGACTGCTGACCGCATTGCCAGTCGTGTATCCGTTCCTGTTTATTATCTGGCCGATTGTCTGCGGTATTCCCATGATGCTGTATTACACGAAGATCAGAAAATTTGGGATGCTTACCATTACGGGCATTATAGGAGGCATTTTCTTTTACCTCATTGGCTATGGGTGGATTGGACTGCTCGGCTGGTTTCTGGGAGGTCTTTTGAGTGATATAGTGCTGAGAATTGGCGGCTATCAAAAGTTCAAAGTAACTGTTTTAAGTTATGCCTGCTTCTGCCTTGGCATTATGGGCTGCCCGGCGAATCTTTGGCTTGCCGGTGATGCCTATTGGGAAAATATTCATACTTCTATGGGGGATCAGTATGCAAATACACTACAATCCCTGATGCCCTCATGGATGATGTATGTGGGTTTTGCACTGCTATTTGTCGGGGGGATTTTGGGTGCGCTTCTGGGGCATAAGATGCTGAAAAAGCACTTTGAAAGAGCAGGTATTGTGTAATGGAACAGTTGCAGGCAGTTGTAGAAACACGGAGCGGCTATCGTTTAGACCCTCGGACGAAACTATTCTTGATGGCTGTCGTTGCTACAGCGGAGTTTTTATACAGTCACACTGCATTCATGGTTGCGGTAGCTTTGATTCCGTTTGTACTGCTTTTGACAAATAGGCAATATAAAACTGCCATCATTTTTTTCTGCTTATTTTCAGCAGGACTATTTGTGCAGGCTATTCAAAATTCCATTCAGTTCCATATGGTTGTCAATATGCTGGTGGTTTTACTGGTAGGTCTGGTTTTGAGGCTGTTTCCTGCTTTTGTTATGGGCGCATATATTATTAAGTCTACTACGGCCAGTGAGTGTATCACCGCATTGGGAAGAATGCACATCGGACGGCAAATCACGATTCCTCTTTCTGTATTGTTTCGCTTTATCCCTACAATGCAGGAAGAATCCGCCGCAATAAAAGATGCAATGCGGATGCGCGAGGTTCAGTTTGGAACGAAAAAATTCTGGCAGAATCCGGCGGCTCTGATTGAATATCGTTTTATCCCGCTGATGATTTCGGTTGTCAAGATTGGGGACGATCTTTCTGCGGCTGCCCTTACACGCGGGCTGGATAATCCAGTCCGCCGAACCAACATTACCAAAGTTGGTTTTACTGGCTGGGACTTGATAACGGTGCTGATTGCCGGAACTGCGCTGATAATTACATACTTTTTTAGTCCGTGGTAAGGGGGTACAGGAATGATAGAGTTAAAGGATGTTTCATTCACCTATGAGAGTGGAGAAACGGAGAATAGCCTAAAACATATAAATCTCACAATCCATGACGGAGAAACAACTTTGTTCTGCGGGGAATCGGGGTGCGGCAAAACAACCTTGACCCGCTTGATTAACGGCCTGATTCCGCACTATTACGCTGGCAAATTGGATGGGAAAGTGTTGTTGGACGGTAAGGAATTAAAAGACTACCCTCTGTACCAAATCGGGCAGAGGGTGGGTTCAGTGTTTCAGAATCCGCGAACACAGTTTTACAACGTTGATACAACCAGTGAAATTGTGTTCGGGTGCGAGAATATGGGACTGCCGGTTTCTGAAATGAGCAAAAGACTTGAAGAAACCACAAAGAGCTTAAAAATAGAAAATCTACTGAACCGAAGCCTTTTTGCGCTTTCAGGCGGAGAGAAACAAAAAATTGCGTGTGCTTCGGCTGATGCTATCTGCCCTAATACTTTTGTTTTGGATGAACCGTCCTCTAATTTGGACATTTCTTCGATAAAAGATTTAACAGAAGTAATTCGCCAATGGCAATCTGAAAATAAAACAGTAATTGTTGCCGAACACCGCCTTTATTACTTGGCTCCATATGCGGATCGAATCATATATATGAAGCGTGGAGAGATATGTAATGAATATACAAGAGAGGAATTTTTGGAACTAGACCCAAAAGAGTTAAAGAAAATGGGATTACGTGCATTAAATCCATTTGACTTGATGCCTGAAAAAACCCCTGAAGCAAATGAAAAAAGCCTGCAGATTGATAATTTTTGGTTTTCGTATGAAAAACGGGGATATCCGATTGTAAACATACCAGATTTAACATTGCCGCAGGGAGAAATCATTGGAATCATTGGTGACAATGGAGCTGGTAAATCCTCTTTTGCCAGATGTCTATGCGGATTAGATAAATCTTCAAAGGGTACTTTGAAATTAAATGGCAATGCTCTCAATGCGAAGAAGCGCCGGCATATTTCCTATATGGTAATGCAGGATGTAAATCACCAGCTTTTTACAGAAGATGTACTTGATGAACTTTTGCTGAGTATGGATGGAGAAAATGAAGAAGAGGACAAGGTTCGGGCACAAGAAATTTTGGCTGGGCTTGATTTGTCGGATAAACTGAAACTGCACCCAATGTCATTATCCGGTGGAGAGAAGCAACGAGTTGCTATTGGCAGTGCTGTTGCATCTGGAAAAGAAATAATCATATTTGATGAGCCCACCAGCGGATTGGATTATAGACATATGCTTGAGGTTTCAGAAAAATTAATACAGCTAAAAGAAATGAAAAAAACGTTGTTTTTGATAACGCATGATCCTGAACTGATATACAAATGCTGTACACATCTTATGTTTATTGAACATGGCCGTATATTATGGCATCGGTCTATGGATAACGAGGCTGTAAGACTTTTACAGGAATTTTTCTCCCGCGAAAAGGGGTGATTCAGCAATGGCTATATGAAAGCGAAAGAGTACTTTGAAATAGGTTGAGAGAAATATTATTTGTCATAAGGACTAAAAAGAACTTATTTCGGATATAGAAATATGTAAGAGTAAGCTGGAAGTTAATATAAAGACTCGAGCCGCAGTACTTTTTATAATAGATGACAATGTCGATTTATCAAAAAGTCTGCGGCAATTATTTTATAAATTTGTTAAAAAAGTTATTTTGGGAGGAAACGTATGACCATAAAAAATCGGTATTTTCCATTTGTGTCCGAAAATGTAGCTGACAGTAATAAGGGGACTATCTTGTTTTGCTTTCATCATGCAGGAGGAACAGCAACAACATATCGGCCGTGGACTTTGAAAGCTAATGATTCAGTGATCATTATGTGTGTCGAGCTGCCTGGAAAGGGAACCAGGCGGACTGAAAGAATGGCTGTTGATTTCAATGAGATTCTGCCGGAACTGTCAATGCAAATTGCTGATGTTAGCTGCGGCAGAAAAATTGTCCTGTATGGGCACAGTATGGGGGCAGCAATGGCGTTTTATACGGCACATTATTTGTGGAATCAATTAGACAGAAAATGTGAAAAAATAATTGTTGCCGGGCGTCAGGCTCCGGATCAGGAAAATCCCTATGAATTTAAGACCTATATGAATGATGATGCTTTAATTGAGGAGTTAGTTCGGTATAATGCCACACCAAAGGAAGTGCTAGAAAATAAAGAGCTGCTGAATTTTATTCTTCCGGGTCTGCGTCAGGATTATATATTAAATGAAAGTCTGGTTTATCATGGAGAAGTGTTGGATATACCGATAGTGGCGCATGCCGGAAGCCAGGATCACGAGGCAAATGCAGAGATAATGAATTTGTGGAAACATATGACAACCAATCTCTTTCAGTTGAATTTGTTCGAGGGTTCCCATTTCTTTGTTACAGATTTAGGTAATGAGTATAGGGATATTGTGATACAGGAAGCAATTAAAAAACGGGAGGATTAAGCCTATGAAGGAATACATTTCGATTATAAAAGGAATGGACACGTTAAGAACAATTGCAGAGGAACGGAAGGTATCGGTTAGTGTACTGCTAAAGGGAATCGCAGTGGAAATATATTATCGTTGGTTTGCAAATGAAACAGCAATAGAATATGTGACACTGAATGATTTGGTTAGTGAAGTGATCGACAGGTCTAAGGATAAAGATACCATAGTTATCAATGATTACGTGTGCAGTGTAATGTACAACAATGATAAGGCTGTTCTGTGCATTGAGTGTGAGCAGTTGGAATGTGATATGATGGAAGGCTTGAGCGCTTTTACTGAGGAAATTATTTTGGAGTGGGCAGATTTAGCTGATAATGCTCCAATTGTCCACCAAATTCCGAGAAATCAGATGGCCGTCAGGAAGAACAGGAATAGGACGAAAAAAACATTTTCAGATGAATGCCTACATCATGGATTTTTTGAAAATGCGGCAAATGCGCCTGGGAAAGCAGCGCTTATATATTACAAGAATGGAAATAAAGAAGAAATTAGTTATTCCTGCTTACAGGATATGATTTTAAAGTTAGCTGGATATTTAAAGGAAAATGGTGTAAAAAGCGGAACACTGGTCGGTGTAAGTATACCCAAAGGCATTAATCAGGTTATTGCCGTTTATGGTATTTTGGCTGCAGGAGCAACATATGTGCCTATTGGCGTTCACCAGCCTGTAGAAAGAAAAAAGAAAATTATAGATACCGGAAGAATAAGGTATATCGTAACAAGCAATGAAATGAGGTCAGAAGAAGATTTAGGATTATCCGTGATCTGCCTTGAAGCGGTTCTTCAGAAAGCGTTACCGGCAAAAGAACCTGGCTTTCCCGAAACGAATCAACCGGCTTATATTATTTTCACATCGGGTACAACTGGTATCCCTAAAGGTGTGGTTATCTCCCATAGTGAGGCCCATAATACAATAGCCGATATAAATGAACGATTTAATATAGGTAGGAATCATATTGGGATCGCTATTTCAGACTTGGATTTTGATTTATCTGTTTATGATATTTTTGGATTGTTATCAGCTGGGGGAACCTTGGTGGTGTTGAGTGAGAAAACAAAAAGGGAGCCTGTATTTTGGAGAAAAGCAATTATTGATGCGGGCGTAAATGTTTGGAACTCGGTTCCGGCACTGTTTGATATGTTATTAACCACCTGTGAAACTGATAAACAAATGCTGCCGCTTCAACTGGTTTTATTATCCGGAGATTGGATTAAGATGGATTTATATGACAGGCTGAAAGCAATCAGTGAAAGCTGTAAGTTTGTTTCTCTGGGCGGAGCAACGGAAGCGGCCATATGGTCTAATTATTTTGTTGTGAACGGCATTGACAGCAGATGGAAGTCAATACCATATGGTGAACCTCTGAGCAATCAGTATCTGAGAGTTGTTGATGGTAATGGATATGATTGTCCGGATTATGTAAATGGGGAACTGTGGATTGGCGGAGAAGGTGTAGCAGAAGGCTACTTAAATGACCCTGAATTAACAGATACGAAGTTTGTTGCAATAGATGGGGTAAGATGGTATAAAACCGGCGATTTGGTCAGGTATAATTCTGCAGGGATTGTAGAATTTCTGGGTAGAATCGACAATCAGGTTAAGATTAATGGCTACCGAATCGAATTGGGAGAAGTAGAAAATGTTATTAAGCGTTCTCCGGACGTTTCTAATGTAGTGGTAGGTGTGGTTGATGAGAAAGGAAAAAAGGAATTAGGAGCTGTGATTGTTCCGAAGATAAATGCTGCTGTCAATGTACATATTACTTGTTGTGAGGATAACAACAAGTATTCGGATTTCCATATGAAGGAACGTGAAAGAGTTGTCAGGCAGTTGATTCTTGAATTCTGCCATATGCAATCAAAGGTATCAGCAGAGTATAGGCCGATTATAGAATTTTGGGAGGGCTGGCTTGAAGCCCATATGGAATATTCAGCAGATACATTTTCCGCCAGAGAGGAAATGGAACCATTGCAAAAGGTTATGAATGCAAGGAATCTTTTTGCGGAGATACTCATGGGTGAGCAACGTGTGGAGGAGCTGCTTCGGAGAGAGGAGGTTTCACCAGAGTTCTGGTCTTTAAAGGGGGAAGATACGAAGTACTTTTTAGACAAGATACTGGCAGGCGATATAAGCAACAGGAAAATCGCAGTTTTGGGTGCAAGAACAGGAGAAATTATAAAGCAATACTGGGACGGGTTCTGCCAGGCTGAGGAGATAACGTTATTTGATACTTCAGCGGGAATATTGAAGTTGGCACAAGAAAAACTGGGAGGAATGAATGCAAATATCCGCTATAGCAGTACATACAATGAGGGTGTGGAAGAATCGGAACTGAATAAATATGATATTGTTTTGGCGGTAAATCTATTGCATACCTATGAAGAACCTTTAAAGGAAGTGGAGTGGGCAGCGCTTCTGCTGAAGAGGGAAGGGGACTTTTATGCAATCGAGTATGAGGAGTTAGATCCCATGGGTATTCTTATTTCTGGCTTGCTGGAGAATGGATTTGTTAATAGAAAGCGGGGAAGACGAGAGCATACGCCCTTACTATTATTAGATGATTGGAAAAATATTTATGGACAGGCTCCTTTTGGTGAGGTTGCAATAAACAGAAGAGGAAGATTGGGAGCTCTGTTAATCCACGCTAAAAACGTAACACCAGAAGTAATAGAAATGAGATCTCATATATTAGAATACATGAATGAAAATCTGACGGCCTACATGATTCCGACTAAACGCATGATTGTAAAGCAAGTAGTGTTGAGCAAAAATGGAAAAGTGGATAGACAGCAGACATTAGCGCTATTGGCCGTAAAGCAAACAGCGGAAAAGGAGAGTATCATACTTCAGGGAATTGAAGCTGATATTGCAGAGCTTTGGACAAACATTCTGAGTTGCAAAATATTTGATAGGAGCCAGAGCTTTTTTGAATCTGGCGGAGATAGTCTATCAGCAACGCGGTTCCTGGCGGAAATCAAGAAGAAGTACTCTGTGGACATACCATTAAAGGATATCTTTAGCACGCCATCTCTCAAGTCTGTTGCGGATCTGCTTCAGGCCAGGCTTGCGGAAAATGAAGATATGGTTGAAGGCGAGATATAAAACTCTGGAAGGAGCGTTGACTCTATGGATAAAACAAAAGAGTTCATATGGCTGGCAGATAATGAGCTGAGAATAAATTTAAATAAATTAGCCAGTGATGGAATCAATGTATGGTTAGAGGATGAAAAGCTAAAGTTTAAAGGTGAGCAGGGCAAGGTTACGGAAGAGACATTAAAATGGATGCGGCAGAATAAAACAGCAATTATATCCTATCTCTTGGAGAAGGAGGAGATTCAGGATAAGGGATTTGATTTAACCCCGATACAAAAGGCGTATTTTTTGGGTAGGGATAACCTCTATGAATTGGGAGGTATCAGTGCTAATTACTATTTTGAAATAGATATGGATAAGCTGGATGTCAAGAAATTTGAATCAATATTTAACCAGGTGATTCATGATAATGAGGCACTGAGAGGCATTATCTTGAAGTGTGGGAGGCAGGCTGTTTTAAGCAACGTACCGTGGTTCTCCATTGAAGTGAAAAGAGTAAATGATGAAGCAGAGCAAAAAGCGTTACGGTCAGAGTGGGAAAGCAAAATATATCCATTGGAGTCCTGGCCTATGTTTCATGTGGGTCTGACAACAAAGGATAATTGCTGTTACAGGCTGCATGTGGGGTTTGACTGTATTTTGCTGGATGCCTGGAGTGTCACACTTATGCTGAAGCAGATATATAAACTTTATGAAAATGATAAGATTATGGTTCCTGCATACACCTTTAGAGAATATTGCAATGAACATGGGAAGCTTCTGAATGAAAAACTTCAGGAGCAGGCTGAGCTGTATTGGAGCCAGCGGTGTAAAATGCTTCCGAAGGCACCGGCCTTGCCATATGCAAAAAAACTATCGGATATTAATATACCGCATTTTAGAAGATTGAATTATGAGTTACCGAAATTCGATACAGAAACAATATATATGAAGGCGAAGGAATACAAAGTAACCCCGGCAGCAGTTCTGTGTACTGTTTATATGAAAGTATTGGCAGAATATGCGGAGTCTCCTGAGTTTTCCATAAATCTAACCGTGTTTAATCGTTTATCAGCAAATAGGGAAGTGCAGGAAGTTCTTGGAGACTTTACGAATATCAGTATCGCGGTATATGAAGCGAAGAAAGGACGGTCATTTAAGGAGGAGGTTCTGGAAACACAGAAAGAATTTTGGAATTTGGTTAAATACAGAGGGTATGAGGGCGTAAAGATAATCAGAAAAATGCCAAAGGATAATCCGGTTCAAGCGTCTTTGCCAGTGGTTTTTACGGGAATCCTTCAGGGACTTAAACAGGCCGATTACTATCTCCCCAATTGGGCAAGAGAAATTTATGCCTACAGCCAGACGCCTCAAGTTTCTTTGGATTATCAGGCAACGGATTTTAAAGGTAATCTGTCTGTTAATTGGGATTACGTGGTACAGGCATTTGAGAATTTTGTGATACAGGAGATGTTTGACAAAAATATAGCTCTGCTGAGGAAAATCATTCAATTGGGCTGGGAACAGGAAATATAGGAAGAATCCCATGTGGAATGATGGTGTTTATATATTTAAGGAGTTAGACCGTATCAGTGAATCAGATTTAGAACGGGTATCTCTGATTTTGCCGGAATATCGGTTGGAAAAGGTTAAAAAATTTAAACGGGATCTTGATCGTAAGAATTGCGTCATTGCTTATCTCTTATTAACGATTGCCCTGAAACGGGAGTTTAATATAGAGGGCAGGATTGCTATGGACTATGGAATTAACGGAAAACCGTATTTAAAAGAATATCAAGACGTTTACTTTAATTTTAGCCACTGTTCCCAGGGCGTTGTCTGTGCTGTTTCTATAAATGATATAGGTGTTGATATAGAAACAATTGATGAAAAGAGAATGTTCTTTTCATCGGATATTTTTTCACCAAAGGAACTGGAATTTATTGTAAATTCGCAGAAAGAAGATTTCTTCCGCTTATGGGTTTTAAAGGAAGCCACTGTAAAATGTACAGGCATAGGTTTGGTCTACGGGAGTAATTATATTGAGTTTTTAACTCCGAAAGACGGGACTTTCTGCAAAGATGAATTTGTGTATCATCTGAAAAAGATAGGAAGTATGTATTTAGCGGTATGTAGCAAATACCCAGTCCAATATCAAATGGTTACACGAAAGGAGTTACTGAATATATGAGACAAAATGGAAGTATTATGGAAATCTTTCATAATTTCTTTAATAATAGCGAAAATGAAATTATATTTTATGATTTGAGTGAGGAACGTTTCAGTGCAGATAATTTACGGAATATGGTTGAAAAAACCATGGCGAAGCTGAGCTCTGTTGAAAGGCGAGAGTATGTTATTTTACAGATAAGTGATAAAAAGGAGTTTCTAATTTCCCTGATTTCCTTATTCTGTTTAGATGCCATTCCGGTTATATTGCCAATGTGTACCAGCCAAAGTGGTTATGAGCAGTTAAAGAAGATTATGAAGGCGCATCCAGGGACATTGGTGATTGCTGATAATCAGGGAAGCTATAATTTGGCTCATTTTACAGATGGAAGTATTGATATACAAAATATTGAAGCAGACGCAATGACCCTTTGCCGCAGGGGCAGAGCATATGGGGAGCAGGACGAGGCAATTATCATGTATTCCTCCGGCAGTACCTCGGAACCAAAGGGAACAATATTGACTGGTTGATATGAAAAAAAGATTTGCCCTGGATGAAAATGAAGGGGTATTGGGATTGTCTGCGTTGAATTTTGATTTATCCATTTTTGATATTTTCGGCAGTATCTATATGGGCGGATTTTTATCTTTGGTAAAGGATCCGAGGAATGCAGAAGAGATAAACCATATGCTGGAGCAATTCCCTATAACGATATGGAATTCGGTTCCAGCAATCATGAAACTGTTTTTGGAAAGTCTTCCAGTGGATTATAGAAATACAGAAATAAATCATATTTTCTTAAGCGGGGACTGGATTGGTATGGAGCTGCCTGAAAAAATAAAAAAGGTGTTTACGAATGCAGAAATTATAAGTTTGGGAGGTGCTACAGAGGCTTCAATCTGGTCAATCTATTTTCCGATTCGTGAGATCCGGAAAGGATGGAGCAGTATACCTTATGGCTATCCATTAGGAAATCAAAAGATTTATATATTGAACAAAGAAGGCGAGGTATGCCCAACAAATGTTGTGGGTGAAATCTGTATTGGTGGAAGGGGAGTAGCTTTAGGATATGTTGGAGACGAGGAAAAAACAAATCGGTCATTTGTAGACATACCTTCAATTGGGAGAGTGTATAAAACAGGGGACTATGGTAAATTTTCCGAAGAAGGATATGTAATAATATTGGGGCGAAAAGATGGTCAGGTTAAAATAAACGGTTTTCGTATTGAATTAGGTGAGATTGAGGCTGTTGCCCGTAAACTCTATACAGTAGATCATGCAATTGCAATTATGGATTCTAAGAAGAAATTGGCTCTGTTTTATACTGGGAAGGAAATAGAAGATAGGGAATTGCAGGTTCACTTTGAAAAATATCTGCCTGCCTACATGATCCCATACCGTTTTGTTCATATGGAACAGTTCCCGTTAAGTAAAAATGGAAAAATAGACAGGGCTGCGTTATTGCAGATACGAGAATTAAGAGAGGAATCCGAGATATCAGTTCCGGCTAATGAGATAGAAATGAAAATATCTGTAATATGGGGGAAGTATTTAGAGAGCGATCAGGTATCGGTGGATGAAAACTTCTTTGCCTTGGGCGGGGATTCTATCATTGCACAAAGGATAGCACAGGAATTAACAAAGCAATTTGCTGTGAAAATTCCCTTTGTAAAAATTGTGGAAACCGGCACGGTAAAAGAATTGGCCCGGTTTATACAAGCTGAAACGGAATCAAAGGAGGAGCCGAAGGCAGCTTTATTATCGGAAAACCGCGGGGAGAAAACAGTGGAAGCATATCAAACGGAACTTCCAATGACGAATATTCAAAAAGCATATTTTAATGGAAGAAATGATTCGTTTGAATTGGCGCACTATAATGCCCATTACTATTTTGAGGTGGAGTTCCCATATGAAATCAGTGATATTGAAAGAAGCATTGCACAGCTGCTGGAGCGTCATGAGGTTTTACGCAGCATATTTTTAAAAAATGGCACACAGAAGATTCTGGCAGACGTACCGGAGTATAAGGTTGACATTACGATAGCCGAGACAGAACAGGAGTTTGCGGAAAAAAATGAACAGATGCGCCGCGAATTGTCTCACAAAAATTATGATTTTTCAAAGTGGCCGTTATTTACGTTTGAAGTTTTAAAACGAGAGAGTGACAATTTTAAGATTTTGTGTACAAGTATCAACCTCATGGTTTGTGATGGGGACAGCTTAAGAATCTTTCTAAAGGAATTTACAGAAGGTTTAAATAATAAAAAACTGCCGCCGATTCATTATTCATATCACGAATATGTAAATTCATTAAATAATAGTACGAATGAAAGGGAGTATCAGGAGGCGAAAGCTTACTGGTTAAATAGAATTCCTTGTTTTCCGGAATTCCCGCACTTACCTATGCTGAAGAACTTGGCACAATGTAAAAATTATAGAATCAGCAGAGTTTCCGAAACGATTGATACTGAAACCTGGTGGGCATTTAAAAACACTGTAAGAAAACATGCTGTTTCTCCATCTACAGTACTTTGCACAATTTATGCAAGGGTGCTTGCGAAATGGAGTAATCAGAAGGATTTGCTGCTTAATATGACTGCATTTGAAAGAAAAGAGTTTGATCAGAATGTCAGTGGAATTTTAGGGGACTTTACAAAAATTCTTCCATTGGAAGTACATATTGATGGGACGGATTTTTGGGATAATGCGATGCAGATTCAGACAAGGATTTTGAACAATCTGGATCACAAAGCATTTGATGGTACAGAGATTATAAGAGAATTGTCAAGGCTGAGTAATGGAATCGGTAAGGCCCTGATGCCGGTGGTATTTACCTGTGTGTTATTTGATTCTGATGAGAACTGGTTTGAACAGATTGGAAAACTGAGATACGCCGTTACACAGACACCCCAGGTGTTTTTGGATAACCAAATTCTTGAAATGAAACATGAGCTTTATATATCGTGGGATTATGTGGAGGATTTATTCGATTCTGCGATAATAGCTGCAGTATTTGAGGATTTTATAAGTGGAATTAAGAATATAGCATTAAATGGGGTATTTGAAACACGGTCTCAAATAGAAACGGATAAAGTTTGGGATGGATATAACATGACGGTGGAACGTGCTGCCCCCAATACTTTGCAGGCATTTTTTGAAAAGCAGGTCCGGGAAACACCGGACGGAACAGCCTTATATTACGGAGACAAACAATACACATATGCTGCGATTGAGGCCAAAGCGAATCAGGTTGCACGTTATTTATGTAGCCATGGAATCTGCGGCGCCAATAATCGGGTCGGCGTGTTGGGAGAAAGAAAACCGGAAACCATCATTTCTATTATAGGAGTATTAAAAACGGGTGCTGCCTATGTTCCTATGGATGCAAAGTTCCCGAAGGAAAGACGGGATTTCATACTGGAGAATAGTGGTTCAAAGCTATTGCTGAGTGAGGAACTGTATCGTTCGGGGGAATTAGAGCAATATGATGAAAGCCCCATAGGAATACAATCTCTGCCTGATTCTTTGGCATATATAATTTATACGTCAGGCAGTACAGGAAAACCAAAGGGCGCTATGATAAATCATATGGCAGCCTGCAATACAATCAGCGATCTGAACAATAAGATAAAATTAAATAAGACGGACAGACTGATTGGGATATCTTCAGTTTGCTTTGATTTATCCGTATATGATATTTTTGGAGCATTTAGTACAGGAGCTGCACTGGTAATGGTCCGTGATGCGAGAGATTGCAGCGAGATTGTTTCCCTTCTTGCGGAAAGAAAGATTACGGTATGGAACTCGGTACCGGTTATCTGCTCGATTATTGTTCAACATATGTTGGAAAGAGGGATGAAAGATAGCCTTTCATTACGGCAGATTATGCTGAGTGGAGATTGGATTCCACTTGATTTGCCAGATAAGGCGAAAAGCATCTTTAACAAAACTAAGATAATGAGTTTAGGCGGAGCAACAGAAGCTTCTATTTGGTCAATCTATTATGAAATAGGAGAAGTAAAACCAGCATGGAAGAGTATACCTTATGGCATGCCTTTAAAAAATCAGACAATGTATGTTTTGAACTTCGCTGGCGAGTTATGCCCTATAGACGTAGTGGGTGAAATATATATTGGAGGAGTTGGGGTCGCACAGGGATATTGTGGAGATACAGAGAAAACGGAAGCTGCATTTATTCAACATGACCATCTGGGCAGGATTTATAAAACCGGGGATATGGGAGTGCTGCGGAAAGAGGGATATATTGAATTTTTAGGCAGAATAGATAATCAGGTTAAAATTCGTGGCTATAGAATCGAATTAGGAGAAATTGAATCTGCCATTAATAATGTACCGGGAATTGAAAAAAGTGTAGTTTCATATGTGGTAAATAGAACTGGAAATAAACAGCTGATAGCATACTATATTCCAACATCGAACGACCTTGCTTCAGAGACTATCAAGGAAAGTATAGGTGCTTTTCTGCCAGAATACATGGTGCCGCAGCATTATATTTCCATAAAAGAATTACCGCTATCTGCCAATGGGAAAATTGACAGAAGTAAGCTTCCTGAGCTGAATTTAGATAAGAAGGAGCGGGCATTATCAAAAGATGTAATCAGTCCGTTGCAGAAAACACTGCTGGGAATTTGGAAAAAGGTATTTGAAAATACTGAAATTACTATTACTGATGATTTTTATGGCCTGGGTGGAGATTCTATTGTTCTGATGAAGCTATTGGACGAAATTGCTTTGGCAGGTCTGGAAAACATTAGCATAGAAGATATTTTGGAATATGAGACAATAGAGGCGTTATCAGCTTATATGGAAGAAAACAAATAAGAGGAGTTATTACATGATAGGAATTATTGGAGGCAGTGGTAATGTTGGCCAATGGGCAACCCAGGCTTTAACGCGCTTTTCCAGTGCATACATCAAAGTGGGGGGAAGGAATAAGGAACAATTTGAAAAATTGGCAAGGTCATTGCCTGATAACGCCGCAGTGGAATTCAGGCAGGTGGATTTCAAAAACATTCATAGTGTAAAGCAATTTGCTGAGGATTGCACAATTATTTTAAATTGCGCCGGCCCTACCTATAATCATGCATCCGAACTGGCGGAAGCGGTATTGAATATGGGAATTGGGTATGTGGACGTTGGATATGGTAAAGCGATGGACCAAATATTTAAAAGATATGGCGATAAAAGGATTCTTTGTAAAGCCGGTGCAATCCCTGGATTATCAGGCGTGTTGCCAAAATATCTGGCACAGCAATTTGAAGAGATACACCAGATAGAAGTATATTATTGCGCTTTGGGAAAGTTCACTAAGACCGCTGCGGCAGACTACTTAGATGGAGTATTTGACAGCAGAATGGAATTACCATCAAAGAGGAGAGAGGCAAGAAGGAAACTTCTTCCCCTTTCCATAAACGAAGCTTATTTATACCCATATTATGATGAGGAATGTGAGCATGTAGAACGGATTACAAAGTGTAATGTTTCAAAATGGTTCATGGCATTGGAGGGGGAGTGCACGCACAATTTTATGAACACGGCGGCTGACAGTTATAAAATGGATTCTGATAAAGCAGCTGAAGATTTGTGCTTGGCTACTTATGTCGATACATTAGGAAGAACGGAATATGCAGGTTTTGTAATTCAGATATCTGGAGAGACAGCGGGTAAACATATGATTCGCACCATGCAGGTAAAAGCACCAACAGCAGAGTATATGACAGGTACAGTAGCAGCGGCATCTGCCCTTTTGCTGGATAATACAAAGGAGTTGGAAATCGGAGGGGAATTAGGAAAGATAAAAGAAGTGAATGAATTCTTTTCTATATTGGATAGGATTGGACAAAGGTTGCTGATAAGCATTGCAGATAAATCAATAGAGGATTTAACAGCTGTTGAGGAAGGAGAAATATAAATATGCAGAAAATACGAACTGTGGTATGCGGCACTACATTTGGGCTCTTTTATCTTGAGGCTTTGAGACGATTGAATGATAAATTTGAGATTATCGGTATTTTAGCAAATGGAAGCGAACGTTCCAAAAGATGCGCGGCAAATTTCAATACCACTTTATATACTGATATACGGCAGGTTCCAAAGGATATTGACTTAGCCTGCGTGGTTCTAAGAACCAGGGCGTTGGGCGGAAAAGGGACTGAGATAGCGCTACATTTCCTGGAAAATGGAATAAATGTCATTCAGGAGCAGCCAATCCATCCTAAAGATTTGGAAGAGTGCTATCGTATTGCGTTAAAGAATGGGGTATATTTTCAAACCGGAGATGTTTACCCCCATCTTGACAGTGTTGAAACGTTTATAAGAAGTGCACGTAAATTAAATGAAATTCATGACCGTCCGCTATATATGAATTTATCTTTTGCACCGCAGGTATCTTATCCGTTAATGGATATTTTAATGAATTCCTTACCAGATATCCGCTCATGGGAATTCAGCGGTAATGTTAAAGCTGGACCATTTAGGGTTATAACAGGTACTTTAAATAAGATACCGGTATGCATGGAAATTCATAATGAGGTATTCCCGAAGGACCCGGATAACAACATGCATTTGCTTCATAGTATAACGTATATGTATGAGAGCGGACATTTGTCATTGCAGGACACATTTGGGCCGACAATTTGGAATCCGCGGCTTGACATTCCTGTGGAGTTATACAATTATGGCGATGTGAAAAGTGAAGTTCCTGAATACATGTATGAAAAAACGGGACATGTTTTAGGCGGATATCACAGCCGGAATTTTAAACAGATTATCACAGATATATGGCCGGAGGCTGTAAAGAAGGATCTCCTGCTGGTTTTAAAGGGAATTAGCGATAAACGGCTGCTCAACGCCAAAGGGCAGAAAGAGATGATTTGCTCAAGGCAGTGGAATGAGATGACAAAATATCTGGGATATGCGGATATAATGGACAAGAAATTGAGTAAGGCCACCCTTACCGATATATTGGAAAAGAGTATTTCAAGAACAGAGGAGGCATGAATATGAATCATGTTGAGAACATGAAAACAATTTTAGAGTTATTTAAAAATAAGGGAATCACCCTATTTATGGATGGAGAAAAATTAAAGTACAGAGCCTCTCATGGAATAAATCATGATGATATTTTGTTGCTGAAAGAGAATAAAGAAGCTCTGATTCAGTATTTAAAAGAGCACGCTGAGGATATAAGAATCATATCTGTCCCAGAGGATATGTACAAACCATTTGCGCTTACAGATGTACAGGCAGCCTATGCATTGGGAAGAAAAGATACTTTTGAATATGGTGGGGTAGCATGCCATGTTTATATGGAATTAACATATAGTGAGTTACATGTGGATAAGGTACAGGCAGCATGGCAACGTTTGATTGCCAGACATGAGATGCTGAGAGCCATTGTTAATGAAAATGGAACACAGCAGGTATTACCGGAAGTAAATGAATTCAAAATACAGGAGTATGACCTTTTACATATTTTTGAGGCTGGTAAGGCTCTTGAAAAAATCAGAAATCGTATGGGAAATGCGATATATGAACTTGGAAGCTGGCCCATGTTTGAAATTGCAGTGAGCCATACAGAAAAGGAATCCATCCTTCACTTTTCAATGGAATTTTTAATTGCAGATTGGAAAAGTATTTGGATGCTATTATACGAGTTTGAAACACTTTATTTCACGCCGGAACAATTGTTGCCTGAAGTGGGAGTGACATTCAGGGACTATTTGATAGCCGAGAGAAAATTGAAAGAAACAGAACAGTATAAGGTTGATAAGGAGTACTGGTTAAATAGGATAGAGAGCTTGCCAAAGGCCCCGGAGCTTCCAATACTTAGAAATCCAATTAAAAACAGGAGTGATTTTTCAAGATATTTTATGGAGATTGATCAGGAAAAATGGAATAGATTAAAAAGATACTCCAATCATTTTGGAATAACGCCAACGGCAGTGGTATTGACAGCTTATGCAGAAGTAATAGAACGGTGGAGCCAGACATCAGAATTTTGTATTAATCTCACCGTTCTCAACAGAGCGCCCATTCACCAGAAGGTAGAGGAGATTGTCGGAGATTTTACATCTGTAAGCCTTTTAGAAACACGTATGGAAAAATCGAAGCCTTTTATTGAAAAGGCGAGAGAGATTTCAGGCCAATTGTTTGAAGATTTGGATCATCGTTTGTTTAATGGTGTTGAGGTCATCAGGGAAATATCGAGGAAAAAGGGAAGGGAACATGCCTTAATGCCAATTGTTTTTACCAGCGCTATTGGCCTTTCTGATAAGAAGTTGCAAGGTGAGTTTCACGGAAATGGAATCAGCCAGACACCACAAGTATTCATAGACTGCCAGGTCATGGACGGAGAATATGGATTACAGGCGGATTGGGATGTTAGAAACGGTGTATTTCCTGATGGGTTGATTAAGGATATGTTTGAAACCTTCCGTAGCAGGCTTTTGGAGTTGGCAGAAACTGATGTGAACTGGACAGAGGTTTCTGAACTGGAACTGCCTTCATGGCAGCTGGAGCGGATAGCCGGCATAAACAGTACTGAAAAAGAGATATCTCCTCAAATGCTGTATGACGAGTTCCTGGAACAGGTTAAGAAGCAACCTGCAAAAACAGCAGTGATTGATTCTGCAGATAAATTTACATATTTGGAACTTCATCATATGGCGTTAGGGATTGCGGACCGCCTGAGTGAAATGGGGATTAAACCAGGCAGCAATATTGCAGTTTTGCTCCCCAAAAGTCGATTTCAGGTAGCTGCGGTATTAGGTATTTTATATGCTTCTTGCGTTTATGTGCCTGTTGACATAGAGCAGCCGGAACAGCGTTGGAACACAATCGTAGCCAATGCTGATATAAAAGCAGTTCTTGTTCATTCGGGTCATAGTGCAGTTTTTGAACATGTGCCGGTGTTACCGGTAGACCAGATCGAGGCAATAAGTAATGACAGTATGATATTGCGAGGAACCCCCGATGATTTGGCATATATTATTTTTACTTCAGGAACTACTGGTGTTCCTAAAGGTGTGGCTATCACACATAAAGCTGCTTGGAATACAATTAAAGATATTAACCAGAAATTTTTCGTCAGTAGTCAGGATTCAGTGTTAGGGCTGTCAAAACTTAATTTTGATTTGTCGGTCTATGATATTTTTGGATTATTATCATGCGGAGGAACCTTGGTTTATCCAAAACTCTCAAGATACATGGACCCGTCTTATTGGGTAGAGCTTATACAGGAATATGAAATCACCATCTGGAATTCCGTACCAGCGTTTATGCAGATTTTAACCGGTTATTTAACCGGTAAGAATGAGAAGCTGCCACTTCGCATCGTGCTGTTATCAGGAGACTGGGTTCCGGTAGGCATGCCTGGAGATATACAAAAATGTGCTGGTGATGCCATGGTTATCAGCTTAGGCGGTGCAACGGAAGCCGCTATCTGGTCCATATATCATGAATGTGTTGATAATGAGATACGTGAGGTGAGTATACCTTATGGCAAACCTCTATCGAATCAGGGATTCTCTATTTATGATGCAAAAGGACGTCCATGCCCGATATACGTGACAGGAGAACTTTGTATTTGGGGAACAGGTCTTGCCGAAGGGTATTATAATGACCATAAGCTGACAGAGGCAAAGTTTGTTATGGGCAGAGAAAATGGCAGAATGTATAAAACAGGGGATATTGGCTGTTATCTGCCTAATGGTGAGATTGAGTTTAAGGGGCGAAATGATAATCAGATAAAGCTGAGAGGACACCGTATTGAATTAGGAGAGATCCAGTCTACTCTGGAACAGCATAAATCTGTTTCACAGGCTATGGTGGTTCTGAATGAGGTAAAAACAGATATTTATGCTTTTGTAAAGACTGTTCAAGGGAATGTGAAGAATTTTGATTTAAAACAATATTTAGAAGCGAATTTACCAAAGTATATGATTCCTGCGGATATTATTTCGGTAGAAGAGTTTCCGCTGACTGTCAATGGGAAAATAGACCGGGATAAAATTAAAAAGTTAATCATTAAGCAGGAAAACGCAGAAGGAAAAGAAATGCGGGAAGAAAATCCTGATGAACTACAGAATAAACTGATAGAGCTTTGGAACAGCGTTGTTCCCCAAAGCGCAGCCGGGGTATTTGACAATTTCTATGACTTGGGAGCAGATTCACTAATACTCGCCCAGATGGCTACAAAAGTTAGAGAACAAATTTCTAAGGATATTGCCTTTGATGCTTTACTGAGAGAACTGATTTATAATCCGACCATTCAAAAACTGTCGGAGTTCATTAGGAATAATACAGAAACGGAAGTCGAAGAGAAGAAAATGACGGACAAAAACTCTGAACTTGTATTTGTGAGGGAATATGGCGGAGATCTGGAGAAAGGACTTAGTATAATATTCCATGGTGCATTAGGTTCATTTAACCGTTTCGACTATCTTGCAGATTCTTTAATTGCAAGTAAGGGAGAAAAAGTGATTGGGATAGGTATTAAAGATACGAATAAGTATTGTTCAATATCGTCAACTAATTTGATTTGGATGTTATCAGATATATATTCCCAAATAATCTGTAGTTATCAGGTAAAGGCCGTAAGTTTGATAGGATATTGTTTCGGTGGTGTTATAGCATTAGAGACGGCAAACCGCCTTAATGAAAATTCGATAATTGTGAAGTCACTCTCGATATTAGACAGTCTTTTATTGCCTCCTTCATTTAAGGTAGAAGATGAACTGCTAATGGAAATGATGTTTTTGGACAATATTCCAGTTTCTTACGCAGATATTGAGATGCCGAATCCTGCGCTGTACGAGCAGATTATAGTCCAGGAATCAATGAAAAAAGGAGTAATTAATAAGGGCTTTCTGACAAGTATATCTGGAACAACCGAACGGGAGCAGTTAGGTAACTTTTTCAGAGAATTGGCAATGATGCAGAAAGAAGAACGGTTCGGATTATACGCAGTACAGTGTAAAAAGAATACGAATGTAGAAATGCCGATGGAGCTTATCAAGAGTTTATATCAGGTTTGCGTTGCGACATTTGAAGCCATGCATTATGAAATATGCCCGTATTTAGGTACAATAAATTATTTTTTTGCCTTGGAGGGCGAAGTGGGATTTAAGAAAATGGTGTTGGAGACATGGGAGGGATTGGCATTAGGCGCTTTTAACGTTATCGAAACCCCTGGAAACCATTATACTTGTGTGGAACAGAAAGAGAATGCAGAATATTTGGCAGGCTCATTATGTGATTTAAAAGAATGATGGACATTGTACATCAAGATTACTGCTTTTACAAAATAAAACATTTTTGGTAACTTAAAAGGATGACAGTTAAAATAAAAGGATGTGATATGATGTCAAATAAAAATGATACTCGGTCTATGCTTCATGACAGCCCACAAAGTTTAGTATTAAAACTTAGCGTACCTGCGATTATCGGCATGGTGGTTGTTGGGTTTTACAATTTTATGGATGGAGTTTATGTCGGTCAAATGGTAGGAGACAATGCTGTGGCAGCGGTATCTGTGTCCTATCCATTTACGCTTGCCAATAGTGGGATTTCCACACTCATTGGTATCGGCTCCGCTTCAATCCTATCTAGTGCCTTGTAAAGTTTAAAAGTTTATCAAAACAAGCCGGCATGATATACTCATGTAAAAAGGAGTGTATTCTTATGCCAAAGAAAAACTATCAGGTATTTTTAACAGATGATGACATTACTGTTTTGAACAACATCCGCAAAAACGGACATTCATCTGCAAAAACAATCATGCATGCAAATATCCTGCTGAATACAAATGATTCTTTTCCTGAAAAAAAGAAAAGCAACAGGGAACTGTCCGAAATATTCGGCGTGTCTCTCCCGACAGTTAACAAGATACGGAAAACTTACTGTGAGGAAGGGCTGGCAGCTGCTTTGAACCGTAAAACAAGGCTGACGCCTGAAACCATGTCTAAAATCACAGGCGAATTTGAAGCCCATGTCATAGCAACAGCACTTAGCCCTCCCCCGAAAGGCTATGCAAAGTGGAACCTGCGCCTTCTGGCTGAGCACTGCATGGAAAAGAAATATATTGTATCCATATCACATACAGCTGTCGGAACAATACTTAATACAAACCAGCTGAAACCGCATCTGAGCAAATACTGGTGCATACCAAAAGAAAATGATCCTTATTATGCAGCCAGTATGGAAGATATTCTTACAATTTACCAGAAAGAATACAATCCTTCCCTCCCTGTTGTCTGTATGGATGAAAAACCTGTCCAGCTGCCTGGCGAAATCCGTGAACGGATCAGCGCAAAGCCCATGGAAACAGATCCTGAAACAGATATCCAGAGGTCGGGCTCCGTTCAAAAAATTGATTCTGAATACATCCGCATGGGGACAGCCAGCATATTTATGTTTACGGAGCCGCTCAGCGGCTGGCGGCATACTGAGGCGCTGGAACACAGGACAATGGGAGATTTTGCAAAAATGATGAAAAACATATCAGAAACTTATTACCCGGATGTCACCAGGATCATCCTGGTGGCGGATAATTTAAATACCCACTGCCCGGGTTCGTTTTACGCAGCATTTCCGCCGGAAACCGCCTGGGAACTGATGCAGAAGTTTGAGTTCCACTACACGCCAAAGCATGGAAGCTGGTTAAATATAGCAGAAACCGAATTGGGGTCTTTATCCATGCAGTGTCTGGGAAACCAGAGAATCCCTAAAATTCAGGAACTCAATGAAATGCTTGCCGAATGGGAAAGAGACCGCAACCAGCGTCAAAAAGGTGTGAACTGGCAGTTTACAACTAAGGATGCAAGAGTAAAACTAAAACGCTTATATCCTACACCGATATTTGAAAATTAGTTCTTTACCGGGTGTTTCAATCCAAACACCCGGAATAAATTTTGATAAACTTTTAAACTTTACAAGGCACTAGTGTTCTGACCTGTTGATATTTATAGTAAAATGCGGTATGATAAAAAGAAAC
>CANSYK010000054.1 GCA_947651225.1 uncultured bacterium
GTATAAAATAAGGATGTAACGGCTTTTTGCTGTCTATACACTGTCAAAGACGGGAATACAGTAACCAACTTCGTAATTTAATATAGATTTTTTACAGGAGTTATGATAAAATGGCTAAAGTATATCCAAGCAGAGCCGACAATAGATTGTTATCTGATAGTTTCTTATAAATGATGAAAGTATAGGAAGGGTGGAACAGGGACAGGAGGTTGCAAAATGAATCGAAGGATTGTTCAGGTGTTTTATGGTCCGGGCAAGGGGAAAACCTCGGCAGCAGTTGGGCAGTGTATCCGGGCCGCAAGTCTGGGGCAGTCTGCCATTATTATCCAGTTTTTAAAAGGAAAGGAAAGTGAAGAGTTCAGTTTCTTAGAAAGGCTGGAGCCCGATATTAAGTTGTTCCGTTTTGAAAAAGGGGAATGTTCTTATAACGAATTGTCTGCTGCCCGGCAGAAAGAAGAGCGGATGAATATTCGGAACGGCTTTAACTTTGCACGAAAGGTAATTGACACAGGGGAATGTGACGTATTAGTGTTAGATGAGGTATTAGGCCTTTTGGATTTGGAGATTATAACAATAGAAGATATTATCAGCCTGATTAATTTAAGGGAGGATTATGGCCGTCTGGTATTGACGGGACGGGAACTGCCTGCTGAGATTTCAGATTACGCAGATATTATTTCCAAAATAGATTTGGAAAAAGATTTGCTGGGGTAAGTGGCTGTATCCCACACAGTAGCGAAGGTGCATATATTACTATATAAAAGATATAAGGAGGAGATAGGGATGTCTATTTTTACAGGTGCAGGCGTAGCGCTGATTACACCAATGCATGAGGATGGTTCGATTAATTATGAGGAGATGGAACGCATTGTAAATGACCAGATTGCCAATGGTACAGATGCCATTATTGTGTGCGGTACGACAGGCGAAGCATCTACCATGTCGCATGAGGAACACATTGAAACAATCAAAGCATGCGTGGACATGACAAAGAAGAGGGTTCCTGTGGTTGCAGGCACAGGTTCTAACTGTACATCTACAGCAGTCTATTTGTCAAAGGAAGCACAGAATGCCGGTGCGGATGGTGTGTTGGTAGTATCTCCTTACTACAATAAAGCAACACAGGACGGATTGAAGAAGCATTTTACAGAAATTGCAAAAAGCACAGACCTTCCTGTTATTTTATACAATATACCAGGACGTACCGGAGTGAATATCCTGCCACAGACGATTGCTGATCTGGCAGCAGAGGTAGATACGATTGTCGGTGTAAAGGAGGCTACTGGGGACTTGTCCCAGGTGGCAATGCTTCTTTTCCTGACACAGGGAGATATTGATGTATATTCTGGAAATGATGAGCAAATTGTGCCGATTGTTGCACTTGGCGGGAAAGGTGTCATTTCTGTGTTATCCCATGTGGTGCCAAAAGATACCCATGATATGGTAATAAAGATGATAGAGGGGGATGTAGAGGGAAGCCGTAAGCTTCAGTTAAAGTACATTCCATTAATTACAGCACTTTTTAGTGAAGTAAATCCGATTCCGGTAAAGGCTGCTATGGAACTGATGGGGTACCAGGCAGGTCCGCTGCGCATGCCGCTTACCAGAATGGAAGAAGCACATAAACAGGTACTTCGCCAGGCAATGATTGATGCAGGTGTTAAGGTAGCAGATTAAATAGATCAAGGATATTGCCTTTCACCGGCAGGAAAAACGGAATGACCGGTAGAGAAAGTCTATCGGTCATTTTTAAGGAAATCATACATAATGGAAAAATTGTCCGAAAAACAGTGGAAGAAAGGAAGAAAAACAATGACAAAGATTATTTTGGTGGGCTGTAATGGACGTATGGGACAAATGATTAACGGGCTTGTGGCAGAGGATGGCGATGCTGTCATTGTGGCAGGTGTTGATTTATTAGACAATAATGACAACGGGTATACTGTGTACAAAGAAATTTCAGAGTGTAAAGAAGAGGCAGATGTAATTATTGATTTCTCATCTGCAAAGGGACTGGAAAAAATTGTAGATTATGCTGTTGAGAAGAAACTTCCTCTGGTAGAGTGTTCTACCGGCTTGTCAGAGGAGCAGACAAAATATCTTTTAGATGCGGGAAAAGAGACTGCGGTCTTACGCTCTGCTAATATGTCGCTTGGTGTCAATCTTTTGCTGAAACTGGTAAAGGAAGCTGCAAAGAAATTGGCTTTTGAAGGGTTTGATATTGAGATTGTGGAAAAGCATCACAATCAAAAGTTAGATGCCCCTTCCGGGACGGCACTGGCACTGGCAGATTCGATTAATGAAGCAATGGACAACCAGTATGAATATGTTTATGACCGTACGCAGGTACGCCAGAAAAGAGAAAAGAAAGAACTTGGCATTTCTTCTGTCCGTGGTGGGACGATTGTAGGTGAGCATGATGTGATTTTTGCAGGAAATGATGAGGTGATTACTTTTTCTCACGCTTCCCATTCCAGAGGAGTATTTGCAAAAGGAGCTGTCGTGGCTGCAAAGTATTTGGCAGGAAAGGAAGCTGGTCTGTATGACATGGCGGATGTACTGCTGTAATGGTTCTTACCGTTGGAAATGTAATTGATATCATTCTGGCAGTTTTTTTTCTTCTGGCAGTGGTTCGTGGATGGCATATCGGTCTTGCCATGCGCATAGCCCATCTTGCGGTGTTTCTTGTTTCAGGAGGGATTGCTTATTTCCTGGCACATATGACTGGCAGTATATCATTGTATGGTGTTTTCTTTGTGATTGCCATAGCAGTGCTTGGGAAGGCTGTTAAGGTGGTCAGGATCGTGGACTGGATTCCGGTCGTTGGAACTGTAAATAAGGCAGGAGGAGCTTTGGTCAGTTTTGTAATTGCATCTCTGGTCTGCTATATTTTATTTGGGTTTCTTTTTTATATGATTCCACAGGAAGTCTGGGAACAATGGGGACTGACACAGGAAGTTATTGACGGGACATATTTGCTGAGGTCATTTTTAAATGATTAGGAAATAAGTAAAGCGAGGTTTTTGTGAATAAGGTAAATTACCAGTCAGAGCTGGACAGAATAATAGAACAGATGGTAAAAAAAGGTGAGGCAGCGACTCTTTTGCTGCATAGCTGCTGCGCTCCCTGCAGCAGTTATTGTTTAAGTTATCTTGCGGAATATTTTAAAATAACGGTTTTTTACTACAATCCTAATATTTCTCCAAGGGAAGAGTACGAAAAACGGGTACAGGAACAGAAACGGCTGATTTGTGAACTTCCAGTAAAATATGCGGTTTCTTTTGCGGAAGGGAAACATGAACCGGAGGCTTTTTATGAAATGGCAAAGGGGCAGGAAGAGATTCCAGAAGGGGGTAAACGCTGTTTTGCATGCTATGAGATGCGGCAGAGGGCGGCGGCAGCTTATGCTAAGGAACATGGATTTGATTTTTTTACGACGACACTTTCTGTCAGCCCTCATAAAAACGCACAAATGTTGAATGAAATTGGACTGCGCCTTTCCAAAGAATACCAGATTTCCTATCTGGTGTCTGATTTTAAGAAAAAGGGAGGTTATGCAAAGTCGATTGAACTTTCCAAAGAATATGATTTATATCGTCAGAATTATTGTGGCTGTGAGTTTAGCAGGAGGTAGGAATGGCAGAAATCTGGGATGTATATGATGAAAATGGAGAAAGGACTGGCAAGACCATGAAGCGGGGCGTACCAAATGCAGGGGAATACCGATTGTGTGTCCATGTATATTTGTATACACCAGACGGCAGGTTCTTAGTACAGAAACGTTCAAACACCAAAGAGAGCCATCCGGGGGTATGGGACATTACAGGTGGTGCTGTTTTATGTGGGGAAGAGAGTTTTGAGGGAGCAAAGCGAGAAACGTTAGAAGAGATTGGCATTGATATATCGGATGCCAAAGTGCGTTACATTGGAAGAATTAAAAAGAGAAAAAGTTTTGCAGATGTTTATTTTGTAGAAAAAGAATTTTCCATTTCTGACTGTGTGCTGCAAAAGGACGAGGTGGACGAAGTGCGTTTTGTGGACAGTGCGGAACTTTTGCACCTGCAGATGCATGACAGGCTGCGGGAGCCAGAGTATATGGAAATGATTAAAAAGGCGGTAGAAGAGCAGGCGGATGATTTTGCAGGAATAGACATTGACAAATAGAAAATGGATTGCTATAATAACTTCGTAACAGTTTTGTAATATTTATGACGCAAAAGTGTAAAGAAATGAGGTTAACTATGAAAAAGAACAGTGCAAAGATACTGGCGGCAGCGGGCGCAGCTTTTATGGCGGCGTGTGTTTCTATACCGTATTCTAGTCAGGCTGCGAATTCTATAGAAGAGAAACCATTAGCAGGGCTTACTCTTTCGATTGACCGTTACTGTGCAACGGTATTGGAAAATCTGAAAGAGGATGCAGAGCAGGCGAGGAAAGAGGCAGGCAGCCAGAAAGATACTTCTGACAATAATGCTTTGGTTGTACTTTCTAATGTTTCAGAAGAAGAGAAGAAGGAACAGGAAGAGAAGGAGAAGCGGATTAAGCTGAATCTGAAATATGACAAGCTTGGCATTGCTGATGTCGATACATATTTAAATGTCAGGAAAAGCGGAAGCGAGTCAGCTAAGATTGTTGGTAAAATGACAAAAAATGCCGGATGTAATATTTCTTCTGTTAAAAATGGCTGGGCTAAGATTCAGTCTGGCAATGTAAAAGGATATGTCAAGGCAGAATATCTTATTCAGGGAAAAAAGGCGGAGGAAAAGGCGCTGAGGGTGGCCAGGTTAAAAGCGATTGTAAAGACGGAAACTTTAAATGTCCGTTATCTTCCTTCCACAGATTCTCCGGTCTATGACCAGATTTCAGAAGATGAATATTATACAGTTGAGAAAGAAAATCTGACCAAAGAATATATGAAGAGTTATATGTCAAAGCATTGCAGTAAAAAGACAGTAAACAGCGTAGACGAAGAAGCTATGTACGATGATCTGGAAAATTGGGCGATGCTTTCGATTGATAACGAAAAGGTATTTATCAGTAAAGATTTTGTAGACTTGGAGTATAAGTTAAACCGTGCTGTAACGATTAAGGAAGAAAGCAAGAAGAGTTCTTCTTCATCTTCAAACAGGGCGTCAGGTATTGTGTCTTATGCGATGCAGTTTTTAGGAAATCCTTATGTATGGGGCGGTACAAGCCTTACACATGGAACGGACTGTTCTGGGTTTACGAGGGGAATTTACAGTCATTTTGGTTATTATCTGCCAAGGACCTCAGCGGCACAAGCGGCAGCAACTCGTTCCGTAAGCAGCAGCGAGGTTCAGGTAGGAGATTTGTTCTTTTATGGAAGTGGTTCTGTCAGCCATGTTGCACTTTATATCGGTGGTGGACAGATTATTCATGCAAGTAACGCAAGGGACGGTATTAAAATATCAAGTGCGTATTATCGCCAGCCATTAAAGATTGGGCGTGTAATGTAGTATAAATAAGAAGTATATAGGGGCACCAGCATAAGCAGGTGCCTTTTTAACAGGGGAGGAAATTGTGGGATAAAGGGGAAATGATATGGTATTAAAAATAATATTGGTAATTGCTATTCTGCTGATTCTTTTTATCTGGAAATCGGGTCAAGACAAAAAGTCATACCATGCCAGAATGTGTGCTCTTTTTCAGGAAGAGTGGGGGATATATACTAGAGATGAATATTCCGATCAGATTATGAAAAATATTCAGTATTACCATGAACAGAAAAAAACAGAAAACAGTATTGACCCGATTACCTGGAATGATTTGGAAATGGAAACGATTTTTCAGTATATGAACCATACCAGGACTTCTGCCGGAGAAGAGTATCTTTATCATATCTTGCATACACCAGAGTTTTCCAGGGAAGAGTTAGAGAAAAGGGAAACAGTAATTCAGGGGTTTCAAGAGGATGCAGAGCAGAGGACAGAACTGGAGATTGCATTATATGATATAGGAAAAACAGACCATATTTCTGTTTACGAGTTTTTAAGCGAAACAAAAAAACTTCGCCCTATTCGGAAGCTTCCGCATGTTTTTGCGGGGCTGACGCTATTCTTGATTATAATTTCACTGCCTTTGGCTCCGGCTTTATCTATTATGCTTTTATTTGTTGATATGGGAATGAATGCATATTTTTACTACCGGGAAAAGGGAAAAATAATTAGCCATATCGCCCTGTTTGAGTTTATTTTGGGAACGATACGGGAATGTGACACGATTTCAGAACTTTCGATTGATGGCTGCAGACCACAGCTTGAGCGGTTAAAAGAGCTTTCTGCAAGGTTTGGAAAATTCAGCCGTTTCCATTTTCTGGTATCAGGCGGAAGCACGATGTCAGGAAGCCTGTTTGATTCTATTTTTGATTATATACGAATTTTGTTCCATGTGGATTTGATTAAACTTAGTACAATGATACAGGAAGTAAAAAGATATGAAGAAGAACTGCTTGAGATCTATCATATTATTGGGTTTTTAGACAGTATGTTAGCAATTGCTTCTTATCGTGACCTGATAGGTGAATATGTGGTTCCGGCATTTCAGGAATCAGGAAATGGCCGTGAAAAAATCCAGCAGATGGAGATTAAGGGGTTGTATCATCCACTTGTCAAAAATCCGGTAAAAAATGACCTTTCTACAAAAAAGTGTATGCTTTTGACTGGTTCGAATGCTTCCGGCAAGTCAACCTTTATCAAGGCGGTTGCCATTAATGTGCTATTTGCCCAGACGATTCATACCGTACTTGCAGATTCCTATCATGCCAGTTTTTTCCGTCTGTATTCATCGATGGCTTTGCGGGATGACATTTTATCAGAAGAAAGCTATTTTATTGTGGAAATTAAATCCTTAAAGCGAATTTTTACGGCCGTACAGCAGGAGTCAGAGATTCCGGTTCTCTGTTTTGTCGATGAGATTTTGCGCGGCACAAATACAGTGGAGCGTGTGGCGGCTTCCTCCCAGCTTTTACAGGCACTTTCTGTAAGGAATGCAATGTGCTTTGCTGCGACGCATGATATTGAACTGACTTATCTTTTGGAAAAGAATTTTGAAAACTACCATTTTGAAGAACAGCTCAGTGAAGGTGACATTTCCTTTGATTATCGCCTTCGCAAAGGACGGGCAGATTCCAGAAATGCGATTCGGCTGCTTTCTGTTATTGGATTTGAGGAAGAACTGGTACAAAAAGCGCAAAAGCGGGTGGAACTTTTCTTAAAAGAAGGCGTCTGGACAAGATAATTTTGAATAGATTCATCAAACTGTGCAATACTAACAGAAAGAAAGGCATGGTGAGATTATGAGTCGGAAATTTTCTTATGTATGGATTGCACTTGGTATTTTTGCAGCAATTATTATTGGGGATGTAATCAGCTATCATATGACGCTTAATAAAATGGAACGGATGCAGACAGACTATGAGCAGAGGGTTTCAGAGCTTGTAGAGGTGGATGTGACAACCCAGCTGGAAAATAAGGCAGAAGAGGTCGTTGAACGCATTGTGGAAAACAACACAGAAAGTGTTACAGCAAGTACAGAGGGGGACACATTAACGGTCAATACAGTGTATCAGGTTCAGAATTATGATGCGCAAAAGGATACGACAGCAACAGATTATAGAACACTCCCACAGGATCTGGTAGGATTTACGAGAGAACAGGCAGATGATTACTTTAAAGCATATATGAACCGCCTTCCGGTAGAGGAATATCTGGATGGACTGCAGAGTGTTGGCATTGTATCTTTTTCAGAGGAGCGCCTTGTTGTAAAAAAGATTTATGACAGTTCAAAAGTAAAATACCGTTTTTACCTGATTGCGGTAGACGGGGAAGTTGTTGTATATTATGGAGATAAGAAAACAGTATATGAATATACAGGCATTGAGACAGAAAATCTTTCAAAGGAAGAAAGAACAATGTTAAAAAAAGGACTTGAGGTAAAGGATGAGGAAGAACTTTACGGTATTTTGGAAAATTATTCGTCATAAGGCGTGTTCGGAGGAATGCTAAAGATGATGGAACAGATTGAGGTTTTGGTAATTGGAGGCGGTGCTTCAGGAATGGTAGCCGCAATTACTGCAGCCCGGTATAAAGTCCATGTGCTGATACTGGAAAAGAAAAGCAGTCTTGGGAAAAAACTTCTGGCAACTGGAAATGGGAAATGCAATTTTACCAATCAGGTGCAGAAGGCAGCGTGTTACCACAGTAGCCAGAAGGATTATCCCTGGAAAGTGATTGGGCAGTTCGGGTGGCAGGAGAGCGTCAGATGGTTTGATGAAATCGGGATTTTGGCAAAGGAAAAAAACGGGTATGTCTATCCGGCTTCTGGCCAGGCATCGTCGGTACTTCATGCCCTGCAAAGGGAAATAAAGCGTCTTATGGTTGAGGTGCACACAGAAGAAGAAGTGCAAAAAGCGGCTTATGACAATCAAAGGAAAGGGTTTCTTGTCACAACAGACAAGGCAGAATATTTTGCGAAAAAAATAATTATCAGTACAGGAGGGATGGCATCTCCAGTGCATGGAAGCGCAGGAGATGGTTACCGTTTTGCCAAAAAGTTTGGGCATCATATCGTTTCTCCTTTGCCTGCACTGACTTCTCTTGTTTTAGAGGGCAGTTTTTGTAAAATGTGGAGCGGCACCCGTGTACAGGGAACGGTATCTTTATATGATGAAAAGAAAAATCTGCTTGGAAAAGACACGGGAGAAATCCAGATGACAGCATACGGAATATCCGGGATTCCTGTCTTTCAATTAAGCCGTTTTGCGGCAGTTGAATTGGAGAAAGGACGGAAGGTGACGCTTTGCCTGGACAGTATGCCAGAGTATAAGAAGGAGTGGCTGGCAGAAGAATTTTTAAAGAGGAAACAGCAAAATGAAAAACAGTCAATACGGGATTTGCTGGAGGGGATGTTTCCAGATAAACTTGCCAGTGTCTATGTAAAAAAAATAAAAATAGCAGATTCAACTTGTGTGAGTGAGTTGTCAATGGAGTTGTTTATTCGTCTGGCAGAACTTGTCCGCCATATGGAGTTTTCTGTTCGAAAAGTCAGTGGTTTTGAAAAGGCGCAGGTCACAGCAGGAGGCGTTTGCACAGAGGAAGTATGCCCAGATACGATGGAATCCTGCCTTTGCAAAGGGCTTTATCTGACAGGGGAGCTTTTAGATGTCGATGGTGATTGTGGCGGTTATAATCTGCAATGGGCGTGGGCAACCGGCTTTCTGGCAGGTCGTGCCGTTGGGAGAAACAGAAACGGAGAAAAGAATGATACAAATCAGTCAGTTAAAAGTGCCAGTGGAAGAAATTCTCAAAAAAGCGCCGGCAGAACTGGTAAAATGCGGAAAGATCGGAAAAGAAGAGCTGCTTCTTATAAAAAAAGCGGCGGCGAAGCTTCTGCGGCTGGAAATAGCAGAAATCAGAGAATTTCAGGTCATTAAAAAATCAATGGATGCACGCAGGAAACAGCAGATGCATTATACATATCAGGTAACACTTACCTGTGACAGGGAAGAAAAAAGGGTTAGGCGTTGTAAAAATAAAAATATTATATGGAAGGCTTTAGCCTTCCAGGCAAAAGGCGGGGAAAGGAATGATCAGAGGGAACAGGACAAGGATCATTTATTGGTAGAAGAAAATCTGAACAGCGGACAGAAACTTTTGTCAAGTGAGAAAAAGCCTCCTGTCGTTGTGGGGTTTGGACCTGCTGGGATATTTGCAGCATTAGAACTTGCAAAAGCGGGGCTTGCGCCTTTGGTACTGGAAAGAGGGCAGTCGGTAGAGAAACGTCAAAATATGGTTGATACTTTTTGGGAAGAAGCAAAGCTTGATACAGAATGCAATGTCCAGTTTGGTGAAGGCGGGGCAGGCACATTTTCTGATGGAAAGTTAAACACAATGGTAAAGGATTCTTCTGGCAGGAACCGCCAGGTGCTTCGGACACTTGTAGATTTTGGTGCACCGTCAGAAATTTTATATCTGCAAAAACCACATATTGGCACAGACTGCTTAAAAGAAGTGGTAAAAGAAATTCGGAAAGAAATTCTGCGTCTGGGCGGCACTGTTTTGTTTGGAACAAGGTTAGAGCATCTTATTACAGGAGATGGTGTTTTAAAGCAGGTAGTAATCTGCAAAGATGGAAAGGAACAAACGATATCATGCAGCAGTCTGGTTCTTGCCATTGGGCATAGCGCAAGAGATACCTTTTACCATCTAAAAGAAGATGGGATTGTGATGCAGCCAAAAGCATTTGCGGTAGGTGTCAGAGTAGAGCATCTGCAGGAAATGATTGGAAAGAACCAGTATGGTTCTTTTTATACAAAGCTTCCGGCAGCAGATTACAAGTTGACATATCAGGCGGGAAATGGGCGGGGCGTCTATTCATTTTGTATGTGCCCGGGTGGTTACGTGGTCAATGCCTCCTCGGAAGAGGGAATGCTTGCTGTCAATGGGATGAGTTATTCAGACAGGAGTGGAATTAATGCAAACAGTGCGATTGTTGTAACGGTATCTCCAGAGGATTTTGGTGGTTCGGATGTGCTTGCGGGAGTAGAGTTTCAGCGCAAGTACGAAAGAGCAGCATTTTTATCGGCTGGCGGGAAAATCCCAGTACAGCTTTTTGCTGATTTTTTACAGAAAAAGAAAAGTACATCTTTTGGCAAAGTGCTTCCTTGCATGAAGGGGAATTATGCGTTTGGAAATGTCAGGGAAATGTTACCAGAATTTATTGGTGATTCAATTGCGGAAGGGATTCAGGCATTTGACAGAAAGATTTGCGGTTATGCCGGAGAAGATGTCATATTATCGGGGATTGAGAGCAGGACTTCTTCTCCGGTCCGTATAGTTAGAGATGACTTTTTGCAGTCTAATATCCGCAGGATTTACCCATGTGGGGAAGGCGCAGGATACGCAGGAGGAATTACTTCAGCGGCAATGGATGGAATACGGGTTGCACAGGAAATAAGAAACGGTAATGAATAATTTGGTCAAATTTGATCTACAGTTCCTAAGAAAAGAAAGGAAAGAAAAGGCAATGAATGAAAAGAAAATTGAGCGGATTAATGAATTGTATCATAAATCAAAAGGGGAAGGGCTGACAGAAGAAGAAAAAGAGGAGCAGCAAAAGCTTCGTCAGGAGTATATTGCTTCTGTCCGAAACAATATTCGCAGCCAGCTTGACCATGTTACGGTCGTAAATCCTGATGGAACAAAGGTTGACATGAGGAAAGCAAAAAAGAAGAGGAGTATTCAAAACGGGAAAAGATAGGATTTAATAATGACAAAACAGGAAGCAAGAGAACAGATGAAACAATGCCGCAGCCGGCTTTCCAAAGAGGAGCGGGGGCAAAAAAACGGTTTGATTTTTGATTTTCTTATGAATACAGAGATGATGCGGCAGCAGGACTATTTTTTTCCATTTGTATCCTATGGAACAGAGGTTGATACTGTCTGCATTATAGAGCAGGTTTTAAAGGAAGGCAGGATGAAGGTGGCGGTTCCAAGGGTAAAGCAGGATACAGAGGGGGAAATGGAGTTTTTTGCAATTACTTCAATGGGGGATCTTGCAAAAGGATACCAGGGAATTTTAGAGCCAGTTACAACAGAACGGGTTGAGGCGTCAGAAGGCGTGATGCTTTTACCAGGATTGGCGTTTGACCGGAATAAAAACAGGGTAGGTTATGGCGGTGGTTACTATGATCGTTATCTGAAACGATATAGTAGTAGAAAACTTATAAAAATTGCACTGGCTTTTGACTTTCAGGTGATAGGCTGTCTGAAAGCAGACTGCCATGATATACGGCCGGATTGGATTGTGACAGAACGGGGTATCTTTTGATAAAAAAAGTGATGGTTTCTGCCATTTTTAGCGGTATAGGGTAAAGTATGAAGAAGGAAGAGGAACAAGCAGTATGAGCAAAGCAAGAAAAAAGCAGATTGGGATATTAATCGGATTGGTGGTTATGGTACTTGGATGTCTTTTGGCGGACGTTGGAAAAAAGGAATGGAAGCAGAAAAAGGCAGAGAAGCTTTCGGAGGAAAAAAAAGCGCAGAAGCAGGCAGGCAATATAAGTTTAAAGGCAGAAAAAATACCGGACGCCATGAAGGTGAGGGTGCTTTTGATGACTACTGGATTTACCTCTCTTTTCCATGAGGAGGTGAAAATAACTTCGTCTGAGTCCTTTACGGTAACGGTGGATGGGAAAGCAAAAAACTATCCGGCAAAAAAGACCGTAACTTATCAGGCATCGGATAAAAGTAATAAAGGGAAAAAAATTATTATAAAACCATCAAAAGGTGCAAAATTAAAAGTACTATCTATGAAAAGAAAGGATATCAATCCTTCTTATCGTCATACCCTTCAGGTGACATGGAACAAAGAAGGGCTTCTTTTGACTAATAAACTTCCTCTGGAAGAATATCTTTATGCTGTAATTCCAAGTGAACTTGCCACATCAAGTAAAATGGAGGCATTGAAGGCACAGGCAGTCTGCGCCAGAAGTTATGCCTGTTGTCAGATTCAGTCAGGGCGTTATGATAAGTATCATGCGGATTTAGACGACAGTACTTCCTGCCAGGTTTATAATAATGTACCAGAAGACAAGCGTTCCAGAAAGGCAGTAAAAGAAACAAAAGGAATCGTACTGACTGATAAAAAGGGAAATGTGGTTACGGCATATTATTATTCGACCTCCTGGGGGTGTTCTGCCTCTGGTCAGGATGTATGGAATACAAAGTCAAAGATTTCTTATCTGCCAGAAAAACTTCAGATTACAGAAAAAAGCCAGAAAAAAACAGGGATTAAGTCAGTGGATTTATCCAGTGAAGATGCGTTTCGGAAATTTATCTATAAGACTTCTTTTGATACATATGATAGTGAGGCAGTCTGGTATCGCTGGAATATGACAGTCAGCCAGAAAGCATTGTCAGCAAGGGTGGATTGGCTTCTGGCAAAATGTTATGTGGTAGATCCTGATTTGGTTTTGACACAGACAAAAACAGGGCGTTACCGTTCCAGACCATTAAAACCGCTTGGAACGGTGAAAAAAATACGGGTAGAAAAGCGGGAAAAGAGCGGGCTTATCTCTGAAATTGTTTTAGTAGGAAAAGAAAATGTTGTCAAGGTATGTACACAGGATAACATCCGCAGGGTGTTAGGTTCCTCCAGTGAAACCATTTATTATAAACATGGAGAGTTAAAAACTTCCATGAGCCTGCTTCCAAGCGCTGCATTTTATATAGCGGATGCTTCCGCCGATAATGAAACAGCCTTCCAGTTTATTGGCGGCGGGTTTGGGCATGGAGCGGGGATGAGCCAGTATGGGGCCTGTGAGATGGCAAATCTTGGAAAAAATTACAAAGAGATCCTAAAGTATTATTTTACAGGAGCAAAGCTTAAAAAGTTATCAACTCTTTCGGAGTGAACTGCGTTTTCTAAATGGAATTGGATTTTGTTTTAAATAATCATTGAGCAGTCCGCCTAAAAACAGAATATACATACAGGCATAGAGCCAGACCATAAGAAGTGCAATTGTGGTCATTGTGCCATAAAACGAAGAGTAGTTGCTAAAAGTGTCTACATAATAGGAATAGAGAATGGAAAAAGCCAGCCAGCCAAAGGTGGCAAGAAAGGCTCCCGGCGCATGGTAACGGAGTTTCCATTTGCAGTTCGGAAGAATGCGGTAAAGAAGCAGGAAAACGATAAAAAGAATCAGAAAGGAAATAAGCATACGCAAATTAATCAGGTGTTTTGTGAAGGAAGCGATTAGTGGAAACTGTTCCTGAATATGATTATGAATCCAGTTTCCAAAAACCAGTAAAGCAAGAGTAGCAATGATTAATAATGCGAAAATTACGCTGTAGAGCGCAGCAAACAGACGCAGCATAACATAGTTGCGGGATTCTTTCTGGCAGTAGATGGAATTAAGCCCCTGGACAAGTGACAGGAACGCTTTTGAGCCAAGCCAGATAGCACTGATAATTGTAATGGAAAGGACATGGACATTGCTTGCTGAGTAAATATCGTGGATCAGCGCCTTGATAAACTCATGGAAAGATTCTGGAATAATCGCTAACAGCGGGAGGCTAAAGCTCTCTTCTGTCATCGGCGTCAGGCGCAGAATGGCAAAAAGGAACAGGAGAAATGGAAAAAAAGAAAGCATGATAAAAAAGGCAGTCTGTCCGGCATGGGCGGAAAGATTGCGTTCATTCATCTGTTCCCCTGCCTGGATAATGAAACGAACACTGGGCAGCGATAAAATTTGATCTTTTTTTTCTTTCATTGGAAAACCTCGTTTTCATTTATTATTGTTATGAGTTATTATATACTGTTTCCTGACTGTGAATGGTAATCAATATTAGTTACTGTTCACTCCGTTACCAGTAACAGCAGCGTTTTCAACGCTGTATGCACACATTTTGCAAAATTCATGCAAAATGGCGCCACAAAACTCGTACTTTTGGCATAAAACATGCCAAAAATCCTCGAATTTGGCCAATATGTGGATAGTAACCAATATTATACCCCAAATTGTTAAAAGTTGGTATCACTATTTGCAAATTCTCATATTTTAGTTATACTTAGATGTAAGGAACTGTAGAGAAATAGCTTATGCATTCTGACCAGTCTGTTTTGCTGATTGCACAAGTTATTTTCTACAGTTCCTAAAAAAGAAGAAGGAGTGATACAATGCATAGTTTTCAACCAGTTGATTTTGACCAGATGGAGTGTAATCCTTTCAAAATGATTGGGCAGGATTGGATGTTAGTTACAGCAGGAAACGAAGAAAAAGCAAATACTATGACAGCGTCATGGGGCGGTGTTGGCGTGATGTGGGGAAAAAATGTTGTGTTTGTCTTTATACGTGACAGTCGTTATACCAAAGAGTTTATTGACCGCGAAGGCAGATTTTCCCTAAGCTTTCTTCCAGAAAAGTACCGCAAGGAAATGAAATTTTTAGGCGCTGTTTCGGGAAGAGATGAGGATAAAATCAGTGAGGCAAAGGTTCATGTGGGATACCACAATGGCGTGCCTTATATTGATGAAGGAAACCTGCTTTTAATCTGTCGTGTTATGTCACAGACTCCGATTAAAAAAGAAGATTTTCTGGATGAGTCAATGGATTCCCAGTGGTATCCTTCAAAGGATTACCACAATATGTATATTGCAGAAATCACAGATATTTTAGCAAGATAAAATGGCTAAAAAGCAACCCAAATCAGGGCAAAGCCTAAATAATTGCCCTGATTTTGCCTTATTTTTCTGGTAATACCTGTAAAAAGGCGGGGATAGGCTTTTACACTGGATTTGTTCGCTGGTACTTTTTTCATTAGAAGGTTGACAGTACCAGCCAGGAGTGGTAGTATATCCATATAGTGGAAGCTGTTAATGAAGACAGCAGATGTTGTGTTTTAGAAGAGAAAGCTGTTAGAGGTATGACAGTGTCTTTGAGAACACATCGCCTTATATTACATTACACAATTTATTTATTATTAAGGAGGAACGAGTATGAAATTCAGTAAGACAACAAAGAGAGTACTTTCTCTCGCAATGACAGCAGCAGTAGCAGCAAGTTCTGTAGCAGTAGCACCAGCACCAAAGTAGGCTGATGCAGCAGGAAGTTATAAAGCATATTTATGCTTTGCTACAAAGGGGTATAAGGGAGTACGTTCTAACCATGACGATGGTGAGTTTAAGTTAGGGGTACATAATGGTAATGATAAGAAGAAAATCAGTGCGAAATGTACAGATGCTACTTTTAAGAAAGGAAAAGTTTCCTTTACTGTTAGTGTAACTGGTAATGCGCTTAAGAAAGCTTTAAAGGGTGACAAGGGATTCAATACTATTTATGTAGATACAAGTCTTCCAGGAACCAGCAAGAAGAAATTTACAGTTTCTAAGGCTGTATTAAAGATTGATGGCAAGACTGTAAAGACAATTAGCAAGCCTTATCTTACTCCAGATGCTGGTAAGGAAAAGAGCGAGAATACTCAGATTATGATTATTAATACATGGAATCCAAATGCTGAGAAGAAATTTAAATCTTCTTCCCTTACAAAGGTACCAACAAAGAGCATGGCTGTAACAGTTACCGGTACATTAAAATAAGAGAATCATTTTAGCAGAGCAGGAGAGCATAGAACTCCGGCTTTGGAAAAGAAAACGATAAAAGATAAGCGGTTTTCACAGCTTAATGTGGGAACCGCTTATTCTTGCGTATGCAAAGACAGCGCAAGCGGGATGCTTCAGGTTGTGTAAAATGACAAAGAGGAAGTAATTGTCGGTTGTGGTTCACACCTTGATGAAGAGAAAGGCATGGTTACTGGAATGGAAAATCAGGACAGGTTTTTGGAAATGTTGCGGGAAATGGTAGAGATTGCCCATGCGCAGCAGGACAGGCTGACAAAGGAAGAGATTGGAAAATATTTGAATGGACAGGAACTCACAGAAAAGAATCTGCAGGCGGTATATCATTATCTTGGGGAAAATCAGATTATGGTAGAAGGGTATGATTTTGTGCCTGAACCGATAGTAAATATGGCAAATTCTTCTGTAAAAAAGGAGAAGAAGGAAAAAGACGGAAAAAAAGAAACACAGAAGATGACACGCAGGGAAGCGAATATGAGGCTGTATCGTAAGGAAGTAGAACAGCTGTCCGGTAATCTGGAAAAAGAAGAGGGATTGGTTCTGGCTTTTTTAAAGGGCGATTTATCCTTGAAAAATGAGATTGTCGAAAAATATCTTCAGAAAGTGGTAGAACTTGCGAAAAAATATAGGAAAAGAAGTGTACCGCTTGATGAAGTAATTGCAGAGGGAAATGTCGGCTTGATGATGGCAATGCAGATTGTTGAAAAAAACCGTGAAGAATATATTTTGCCGGATGGAAGGGTGGATACGGATAAATTTTTTGGGACGCTTGAGATGGAAGTTGTCCATGCGATGGAATCTTATATCGATGAAATGACAGAGTCAAAAGATTGGGAACATACGATGCTTGCAAAGGCAAATCTTTTGCATGAGGCAGTAAAATATATGACAGAAGAAATGGGGCGTATGCCTACGATTGGGGAACTTTCGGAGTATACCAAAATATCAGAAAAAGAAATTAAGGAACTATCAAGGCTTTCTAAGGAACTGTAAATAAATTAAATGAACAAGTTACGAAGAACGTTTTTCCGAGTGCAAAGAAAAAAACGTAGGCGTAGCGGGCTACGGCGAGGCTTTTTGATGCAGCAATCGAAAAAACAGGCGAGTAAGTTGTTCAATTTAATTATTTACAGTTCCTAAGGATGTGAAAAAGGCATTGTTAAATTAATGGGATAGGAAACCGTTCAAAATATTTAATGGGAAGATGCTGGTTTTTGTGGATTGGAAACTGTTACTAAATTGTTCAAATGAATTGCTGACAGTTTCTGAAAGAAATTGGGAGACAGTCAGATGAATCAACAGGACAGAATAGGGGAGATTACGGCTCCTCTTCTTCATTGGTATGCAAAAAATAAAAGGGTACTTCCGTGGAGGGAAGATAAAAATCCCTATCATATTTGGATTTCGGAGATTATGCTGCAGCAGACAAGGGTAGAGGCAGTAAAAGGATACTATGCCCGTTTTTTAGAACGGCTGCCACAGGTGGAGGATTTGGCAGAAGTAGGAGAGGATGAGCTGATGAAATTGTGGCAGGGGCTTGGTTATTACAATCGTGCCCGCAATTTAAAAAAAGCAGCCGAAATGATAGCAGGAGAATATCATGGCAGATTTCCGGAGGAATACGAGGAACTTTTAAGGCTTCCAGGCATCGGGGAGTATACAGCAGGTGCAATCGCTTCGATGGCTTTTGGGAAACCGGTACCCGCAGTAGATGGTAATGTTTACCGCATTTATACAAGGCTTTTTGCAGACGGCAGTGATATCATGCAGGGAAAGGTACGTAAAAGAATTCGTGAAGAGATAAAAGCGGTGGTGCCAGAAAAATGTCCAGGAGAATATAATCAAGCATGGATGGATCTTGGGGCTGTCATCTGCCTGCCAAATGGTGCGCCGCTCTGTAGGGAGTGTCCAATCAGAACATGGTGCCTTGCAAAGGAAAGAGGAGATATGACCGTTTTTCCTGTAAAAGCTTCCAAAAAGAAAAGAAAAGTGCAGGACAGAACCGTTTTTTTGCTGGAGTATCAGGGAAAGTATTTGATTCAGCAAAGACCAGAAAAAGGACTTCTTGCTGGGCTTTGGGAATTTCCGGCACAGGAGGGGCGGCTTTCGCCAGAGCAGTTAAGGCTGTTTTTAGAGAAGTGGAATGTGGATGCAGATGGGGTGGAGCTTTTAGGAAGCGGAAAACATATTTTTTCCCATGTGGAATGGCATATGATTGGCTATTTGGTTCATTTAAAGCAGATGCCGCAGGAGCTGCAGGAGGGGATGGTGCTTTCTTCCGTGGAGCAGATTCAGAAAAAATACAGTATTCCATCGGCATTTTCGCTTTATCTGGATGAAATTTTTTCTCGTAAAAAATAGTTTACAGTATTATTTACAGTTATTCTGAATCATGTGAAAAACTACCCAGCTATGCCGTCTGGCGCTGCTAAGTATTGGGGAATGGGAATAGGGGCAAAGAAAAAAGGAAAATATTGACACTACAGGAGTAGCACTTAGTAAAATGGGGATTCCACAATATTTAGTGAAAAAACTTTAAAAATCACAAGATATTGTGGACTTTTTTTGCTTCTGATGCTATAATTTACCAAGTTGTTTTCAAATTCTTATAGTAAACGCATAAAATACATGCGTTAACTATAATGGATGCGCACGGATACACATAGGAAGTTATGCTGCTTTGCAGCGTGTATCCGGCGCTGTAAACGAAGCAAAACGCAAGCGTTTTTTTCGTTTACTTAAAAAGTGTATAATATTGTTGGGGGTAGGTAAAAAGGCAGAATTATTTTCGTTTAGGAGGAAAAACGGCGATGAAGGTAACGAAGAGGGATGGCAGGATTGTGGATTATGACCGGAATAAAATTGTTATTGCAATCCAGAAAGCAAATGCGGAGGTAGACAGGTATAATCAGGTAACAGAGGAAAAAATCGAATCTATTGTGGCAGGGATTGAAAATGTCCATGCAGATAACCTGATGGTAGAAGATATTCAGGATATGATCGAGCAGAAGCTTATGAGCGAGCACAAATATGAGCTTGCCAAAAAATACATAATTTATCGCTATACAAGACAGATGGTGCGTCAGGCAAATACAACGGATGATTCAATTATGAGCCTGATTAAGAACAGCAATAAAGATGTGATGGAAGAAAATTCCAATAAAAATGCGTATATTGCTTCTACGCAGCGTGATTTGATTGCAGGGGAGGTCTCAAAAGACCTGACAAGGCGTGTGCTTTTGCCAGAAAAAATTGTTAAGGCGCATGAGGAGGGGATTCTCCATTTTCATGATATGGACTATTATCTTCAAAGTATTTTTAACTGTTGTTTGATTAATATTGGGGATATGTTAGAAAATGGAACGGTGATGAATGGAAAGTTGATTGAAAGCCCAAAAAGCTTTCAGGTGGCATGTACCGTAATGACACAGATTATCTCGGCTGTAGCAAGCAGCCAGTATGGGGGACAGTCTGTTGACATTCGCCATCTGGGAAAATATCTTCAGAAAAGCCGCAAAAAATACGAAAAACACTATCATAAAAAGTTTGGCGATGGTGTTAGCAAAGAAATCAGAAATGAGTTTGTAAAAGACCGGGTGTATGATGAATTAAAGTCCGGTGTCCAGACAATCCAGTACCAGATTAATACCTTGATGACAACAAATGGGCAGTCGCCATTTGTCACACTCTTTTTGAATCTGGACAAGGATGATCCCTATATAGAAGAAAATGCAATGATTATTGAGGAAATCTTAAAGCAGAGGATCGAAGGGATTAAAAACGAAAAAGGAGTTTATGTAACACCTGCTTTTCCAAAGCTGATTTATGTGTTAGATGAGCATAACTGTTTAAAGGGTGGAAAGTATGATTATCTGACAAGGCTTGCTGTAAAATGTTCTGCCAAAAGAATGTATCCAGATTATATTTCTGCAAAAATGATGCGTGAAAACTATGAGGGAAATGTATTTTCCTGTATGGGATGCCGGAGCTTCTTAACTCCGTGGAAAGATGATAATGGAAATTACCAGTTTGAGGGGCGTTTTAACCAGGGTGTTGTCAGCATTAACCTTCCACAGATTGCATTGTGTGCAAAAGGAGAGGAAGAAGAGTTCTGGACTTTGTTGGAAGAAAGATTGGCCCTTTGCTTTGAAGCACTGATGTGCAGGCATCATTCTTTAGAGGGAACGCTTTCTGATGTCAGTCCGATTCACTGGCAGTATGGTGCGATTGCACGGCTGAAAAAGGGTGAAAAAATTGATAAACTATTGCACGATGGCTATTCAACGATTTCACTTGGTTACATAGGCCTTTATGAGACGACGAAGCTTATGACAGGGGTGAGCCATACAGAGAAGGAGGGGACAAATTTTGCGCTCCGCCTGATGAAACGCCTCCGTCTGGCATGTGATACCTGGAAGTTGGAAACCGGAATTGCTTTTGGGCTATATGGAACGCCTGCGGAAAGCCTTTGCTACCGTTTTGCGGAAATTGATAAAAAGAAATTTGGCGAAGTAAAGGATGTTACAGACAAGGGATACTATACCAATTCCTACCATATTGATGTTCGTGAGAAAATTGATGCGTTTGCAAAATTTAAGTTTGAAAGCCAGTTTCAGAAAATTTCTTCCGGCGGTTCAATTTCCTATGTAGAAATACCAAATATGCGCCATAATCTGGAAGCGCTGGAAGACGTAGTGCGTTTTATTTATGAAAATATTCAGTATGCTGAGTTTAATACGAAGTCGGATTACTGCCATGTATGCGGTTATGATGGCGAAATTGTGATTAATGATAAACTGGAATGGGAATGTCCACAGTGTCATAACAAAAATAAGAATAAAATGAACGTTACAAGGAGAACCTGTGGTTATCTGGGTGAAAATTTCTGGAATGTCGGAAAGACAAAAGAAATCAATTCTCGTGTCCTGCATCTGTAGTGTTGATTTTACAGGAAAACTACAACAGGCTGTTTTCCATAGAGGCCCAAAGCTTTAAAAATTTCAGAATGGGCAGAGGGATGGAGTAAAAAAATGAATTATGCAGATATTAAAAAATGCGATGTTGCAAATGGACCAGGTATTAGGGTATCTCTTTTTGTAAGCGGGTGTACCCATCACTGTAAGGAGTGCTTTAATCCTGAAACATGGGATTTTCAGTATGGAAAACCCTTTACCAAAGAAACTGTGGATAAGATACTTAAATATCTGGAACCAGACTATATCAAAGGACTTACTCTTCTTGGCGGCGAGCCGTTTGAACATGTGAACCAGCAAGGACTGCTTCCGCTTGTAAGGGCAGTCAGGGAAAAATATCCTGAAAAGAATATCTGGTGCTTTACTGGCTATGACTTTGAAAAAGATATTATCAGGCGGATGGTTGCAGAGTGGGCGGAAACGAAGGAATTACTAAATGGTATTGATGTACTGGTGGATGGAGAATTTATGATTGATAAAAAGGATTTAAATCTTGTTTTTAAAGGTTCTTCCAACCAACGTACCATTTTGGTGCAGGAATCGCTAAGAAGCGGAAAAATCTGTTTCTGGGAGAACGAAGTGTAGTTGTTACTCAAATAGCACGACGAGTTTGGCTATTTTCTAAAACTAGCTGTGAATAGTAACGAATAGTAACAACTTGTCCTATCTTTTTTCAAAAAGAACTTGAAATTTCTGTGTAAATTGGGTACAATAGACAATGGATATGGGAAAATTTGTTATATTTACCAATAAGTTCCAGTAACGGCAGATTAAATATGTGCTTTATTATCATGTGGACAAGTTCATATGATAAAATATATATTTTTTAGGAGGATTTAAAACATGGCAGTTAAAGTTGCAATCAATGGTTTTGGACGTATTGGACGTCTTGCATTCAGACAGATGTTTGGTGCGGAGGGTTATGAAGTAGTAGCGATTAACGATTTGACAAGCCCTAAGATGTTAGCTCATCTTTTAAAGTATGATTCATCACAGGGAAAATATGAGAAAGCTGATACGGTTTCAGCAGGCGAAGATTCTATTACAGTAGATGGTAAGGAAATCAAAATTTATGCGTTCCCAGATGCAAACAACTGCCCTTGGGGTGATTTAGGGGTTGATGTTGTTCTTGAGTGTTCCGGTTTCTATACCTCTAAGGATAAGGCACAGGCTCATATCAATGCAGGCGCTCGTAAGGTAGTTATCTCTGCTCCAGCAGGAAATGACCTTCCAACAGTTGTTTACAACACAAATCACACAACATTAAAGCCAGAAGACACAATTATTTCAGCAGCTTCCTGCACAACAAACTGTCTTGCACCTATGGCTGACGCTCTTAATAAGTATGCTCCAATTGAATCTGGTATCATGGTAACAATCCATGCATATACAGGTGATCAGATGACTTTGGATGGTCCTCAGAGAAAGGGTGATTTAAGAAGATCCCGTGCAGCAGCAGTAAATATCGTTCCTAATTCAACAGGTGCAGCTAAGGCTATTGGTCTTGTTATTCCTGAGTTGAACGGAAAGCTGATTGGTTCTGCACAGCGTGTTCCTACCCCAACAGGATCTACAACTATTCTGACAGCGGTTGTTAAGGGTGCAGATGTTACAGTTGATGGCATCAATGCAGCTATGAAGGCAGCAGCAAATGAGTCATTCGGTTACAATGAAGATGAGATCGTTTCCTCTGATGTAATTGGCATGAGATATGGTTCTCTCTTTGATGCTACACAGACAATGGTTAACAAGGTATCTGATGATTTATATGAAGTTCAGGTTGTTTCATGGTATGACAATGAGAACTCTTATACATCACAGATGGTAAGAACAATTAAGTATTTCTCAGAGTTATCTTAATTTAAATACTAAGATCCATATACGGGTCCGGTCTTTTCATTGGGCCGGGCCTGTTTTTGTGGGATAGAAAATTGCGCTGCAATATAGTGCCCTAATGTAATTCAGTGCAGGCAGTGTGCCTGTCTGTTCCTTACAAAAAAGCCATAGCAATCAGTTATCGTAAATTATTTTATATTTGGAGGAAAAACATGTTAAATAAAAAATCAGTAGATGATATTAATGTAAAGGGTAAAAAGGTATTGGTAAGATGTGATTTTAATGTGCCATTACAGGAAGGAAAGATTACAGATGAGAACCGTCTTGTGGCAGCTCTGCCTACTATTAAGAAGTTAATCGCTGATGGTGGAAAAGTAATTCTTTGCTCCCATTTAGGAAAGCCAAAGGGAGAGCCAAAGCCAGAACTTTCATTAGCTCCAGTTGCTAAGAGATTGTCAGAACTGTTAGGACAGGAAGTAAAATTTGCAGCAGATGCCAATGTTGTTGGCGACAATGCAAAGGCAGCAGTAGACGCTATGGGAGAAGGCGATGTGATTCTTCTGGAAAATACCCGTTACAGAATTGAAGAGACAAAGAACGGAGAGGCTTTCTCAAAAGAACTTGCTTCTCTGGCTGATGTATTTGTAAATGATGCATTTGGTACAGCCCACAGAGCACATTGTTCAAATGTTGGTGTAACAGAGTTCGTAGATGGGGATTGTGTTGTTGGTTACTTAATGCAGAAGGAAATTGATTTCCTTGGAAACGCTGTGAATAATCCTACAAGACCTTTTGTAGCAATCCTTGGAGGCGCTAAAGTTTCTTCTAAGATTTCTGTAATCAATAACCTTCTTGATAAAGTTGATACATTGATTATTGGTGGTGGAATGGCTTATACATTCATGGCGGCTCATGGCGAAGAAGTTGGTAATTCTCTTTTAGAGGAGGACTACAAGCAGTATGCTCTTGACATGGAGAAAAAGGCTGAAGAAAAGGGCGTGAAGCTTTTGATTCCAATTGATACCGTAGTAGCAGATGATTTCTCTAACGATGCAAATTTTAAGACAGTAGGAAGAAATGAAATTCCTGCTGATATGGAAGGTCTTGATATCGGACCAGAAACTTCTAAACTTTTCGCAGATGCAATTAAAGGCGCTAAGACTGTTGTATGGAACGGACCAATGGGATGTTTTGAGATGCCAAACTTTGCAAAGGGTACAATTGAAGTTGCAAAGGCAATGGCAGATCTTGAAGATGCTACCACAATTATCGGTGGTGGTGACAGTGCGGCAGCCGTAAACCAGTTGGGCTTTGGTGATAAGATGACACATATTTCTACAGGCGGCGGCGCTTCTCTTGAATTCTTAGAGGGAAAAGAGCTTCCTGGTGTAGCTGCAGCAGATGATAAATAATTTTGTGCTTTATGGTCTGTTTCCTATAGAGGGTCTATTGAATGATAAAAAGAATGGCCGTGAATAGTAACTGTTAGGAACTGTCAATCATTCGCTTGTTCAAGATAATTGTTGATCGTTCCTTAGAGATTGAATATTAAGAAAGAGGATTAAAATGGCAAGAAAAAAGATTATTGCAGGCAACTGGAAAATGAACAAAACTCCAAGCGAGGCAGTTGCTTTGGTAAATGAATTAAAAGATTTAGTAAAAAATGATGATGTAGATGTTGTATACTGTGTGCCGGCAATTGATATTGTACCAGTTGTGGAAGCAGTAAAAGGTACAAATGTTTCTGTCGGTGCTGAAAATATGTACTTTGAAGAGAGTGGTGCATACACAGGTGAGATTTCTGCGCCAATGTTAAAAGATGCTGGTGTAAAGTATGTAATTATTGGCCATTCTGAGAGACGTGATTACTTTAAAGAGGATGACTGCCTCTTAAATAAAAAAGTAAAGAAAGCGTTTGAAGCAGGCATTACTCCAATTCTTTGCTGTGGTGAGTCATTAGAGCAGAGAGAAATGGGCGTAACAATGGACTGGATTCGCTATCAGATTAAGTCTGACCTTACAGGAATCACAGCAGATCAGGTAAAAGAGTTGGTAATTGCCTATGAGCCAATCTGGGCAATCGGTACTGGTAAGACAGCTACTTCTGACCAGGCACAGGAAGTTTGTAAAGGAATTCGTGACTGCATCGCTGAAATGTATGATGCGGCTACAGCGGAAGCAGTACGTATCCAGTATGGCGGCTCTATGAATGCAGGTAATGCTGCAGAGCTTCTTGCAAAGCCGGATATTGACGGTGGTTTGATTGGCGGTGCTTCCTTAAAGGCTGATTTTGGGAAGATTGTGAATGCATAAGTATAGGTTTTTTACAAAAATCTGATACTTCAGGAATATGGTAAAATGGGGGTATCAAGGGAAATGGATTCCTTTGATACCTCTTTTTGGTGTCTTAGGAATTGACTAAACTATCATAAATATATATATCATAATATCAGAAATGATAAATTTCAAAAACTATCATACATCAGAAACTATCATATATGCAGTTTTATGGGAACTATCATACAACTATCATAATTGGAGGAGGATATTATTGAAGACAAGAAAGAGTAATGGAGAAGGTTCATGTAGAAAAATAGCCCCTGGAAAGTATGAATGTGTTATACAATCTAATCTTATCAATCCTAAAACACTTAAACCTAAAAGATTTATGAGGAGGGGTTCAACAGAGAAAGAAGCACGTCTGGCTGCTATTATGGCTATGCAGGCATGGGAGAAAGAATATAAAAACAATGGAAACGATATAAATTTTAAGAAGACCAGAATATTAGGGGAATATATGACTGAATATATGGAAGGCAAAGTCAAAGGAACAATTACAGATAGTGCATATTATTCTTATTATAGAAGTATGCAAAGATATTTCCATCCATACAGAATATCGAAATTCCAGTTGCAAAATTTATCTGTAAAAGCATTTCAGGATTATTATGATGAAATTACACAAAAATACAGTAAAAAAACCTGTTCCCTTCCTATTCAGTTATGCCGGAGATTATGTAAGGATTTAGTAAACCGGTGCCTAATACCAGAGGACTATGCATCCCAGGCAATTCCAAAGAAAGAAGTAATTGATGAATACAATAGAGAAAGGCAGGAAGAGGAGGAACAGAAGAAAAAGGTATTCTCAAGAGAAGATATCATAAAGTTTTACAATGAGTGGAAAAGCCACTTACATAATAGCCAGTATGTTGTTGTTGCAGTTTTCCTGTTAGAAACAGGATTGAGAGCACAGGAATTTGCAGCATTACAAAATTCTGATATTGATTTAGAGAAAAACATTATAACAATAAAAAGGGCAGTAGGAAAACGGTTTGTAGATGAAGATGGCGGGAAAGTAGAAGAATATCTTAAAGTCCCGAAAAATAAGAAGCAGAGAATTATTTATTTATCTGATATTGCGAAGGAATGTATAGCTGATATGCAAAGAAGAACTTCAACATATTGTAAAGAGAATAAAGATGATTTGCTTTATCCTGTATTTAGAAAACCATATAGGGCCAGAAGTAATTCAACAATGGAAATTGGGTTTAAAACATTATGTAATGTCTTAAATATTGACAGAGGAGTACAGCAGGGAAAGAATGGTATTAAAGGCTTATGTCTGCATAGTCTCCGCCATACATTTATCACATATGCAAATACAGCAAGTGGTAATAATTCTCTTGTAGTTTCTATGATGGCAGGCCATCAGCAGTGGGTAAATGAAAATATTTATACACATGAAAATATTGAAGCAATGGCACAAATCCAAACTCCAGGTAAATTATTTATTGATGATGCAAAGCCAAAGCATTCCATTGAAATTGATGATAAAGATTACCAGGAATTTTTAGAGTTTAAGAAATGGAAAGAACAGCAAGGAAAGAAAAGTTGAAAAAGATATTATAAATTCATCATTTAGACTGGCAGGATACTATGTTATACTGATGATGTCTGAAGAAAAGAAGGACAGGAGTGTCTGGAAAGTCTGGTATACAGGTATGGGTATTTTTGGTGTTTTGGAAAGATATAAAAATGAAATAGTCCTATTTTTGCAAAAAATCATTTGGAATAGTATATGATAAAATTAAGATGTAGGAATAAAACATGCTTAATTAAGCAAGGAAGGTTTTTTAAAATGACAAATGATATTATTACAATAGGATGTGGATTGCCAATTGATACTATCAAGAGGAAGGACAGGCTTGCCGGGTGTCCATTAAGGATTGATGGGAATATTGGTATATATGACAGGTTAGAGACAGAAGGTATATTACTGTTATATGAACAAATTGGGGAATCCTTTTATATACCAATGGACTATGACGAATTGAAGGCATGTAAAAATTTAACTTTTGTGGCTGGTATATCAATATCAATTTTTGAAAATGAAAATCTTGTGCATATGGACAGGTATTTTAGCTATTATGGGTATGAAGAATATGTAAAACAGTTATTTGATTATATTGGTGTATTTGCAGGATATTATGGCTATAGATCCAGTATTCTGGATTTAAGAAAGGGAGTCAGTACATGGGACATAAGGAAATGCAGATGTGTTGATATCAAATATTGGTAATATTAGTGGATATATAGTAATTAACTCTGACAAAGCAGAAACAGAAACTGCTTTGTCAGAGTTTTTTATATTGCAATATATTAATGGTATTTATAGAGAGAGTTATAAATTGTTGGAGTAAGAAAAGCCTTGCTTTTTAAAAACAAGGCTTGGAAATCATTGATAGTACATTCTTGTCTGTAGTAAAAGCAAATTACTAAGATGAAGAAAAAAATAAGATTCATCTGGACAGAGGAGACTGTAGATTTAACTGTGTATTGTCGAAAATTGGTATGTAATTCATTAA
>CANSYK010000055.1 GCA_947651225.1 uncultured bacterium
AAAAGTGGTGTGTCGAATTTTCTGTGATAAATACACAGTTTATTCTACACACCCTTTATATCCTGATCAAGGAAAGCTTTGGCTCTGATTTGCGTTCCTTTGGTGTTCGTCCCAAAAACATGGCAAATGCTATTGATTACATTTTGACAGTATCTAAGAGACTAAACACCACCGTCATCGAGAACCAGGATTTTGAACGTATCCTCAAAACATATGACAAAGAGGAGGCGCTGTTTTATCTTGATCCGCCATATTACGAAACAGAAAAATATTATCCAGACAGGTTCATGCCAGAAGATCATGTGCGGTTAAAGAATGCATTAGGCAGAATAAAAGGAAAATTTCTTTTATCTTACAATGACTGTGAGTATATCCGGGAATTGTTTAGCTGCTATAACATTATTGAGGTTGAAAGGATGCATGATTTAGTGCAGGGAGAGGAAAAACCACGATATAAGGAATTATTAATCAAAAATTACAAATAACGAAAAATGATATTTAATAACAAAATACATAATAATGCAACGGTTTATGATATTTTAATATACAGGGGCATTATTATGGTAAGGATACATTTATCAAAGATTCTCGGCGAAAAGCGTATGACGCAAAAACAATTATCTGATTTAACAGGAATCAGGCCGAATACTATCAATGAATGGTATCATGAAATGGCCATCAGTTTGAAGCTTGAACATATAGACCGGATATGCGAGGTTTTAAATTGTCCAATAAATGAATTAATTGAAGTCATACCTAATAAGATACCAAAAACAGGAAAGAGCCTGATAATTGAAGAGCATGGGAACCAAAAAACAAAAAAGAGGATGTAGTATATCCTCTTTTTTTGTTATAATCTTTTCATGTATGGTGGCCGGAAGACTTGCATATCTACACCAGTCAGTTTTTTGACTTTTTCATGGGGTTTCATAAGCTCTTCTTTGCACTCTTCTGCGGAAAGAGTAGACATTTGTTTATGGTTTTCACTATGGTTCCCCAGTTCATGGCCTGCTTCATAAAGTGCTTTTACATCATCTGGATATTTTTCAATCCAGCCTCCGGTCATAAAAAAAGTGACATGCACTTTTTTCTTTTTTAAGATATCAATTATTTTTTGGGTATCTTCGTTGCCCCAGGCGGCATCAAAACTTAATGCTACTTTTTTTTCTTTCTGGTCTACGCAGTAAATCGGAAGTTTTTTGTTGGAAATCCGGCTGCCGGAAGTGGTGGTGTGTGTTGGTGTTATGTTTTTCTGTCCATATCCAATAGCGATGCCGGAAAGAAGAATGACAGATAGAACGACAAGCCCACTGCGGATAAAGGTGCTTATATTTGCCAGTTCTCTGTCAATATTGAAGTCAGGAGTGGAATTGGTTTCTGTTTTTGGAAAATGAGTTCCAGAAAAGAATTTAGAAAAATGTTTCATAATCTACCTCATTTCTGTAAGGAGCTGTAGAAAAATAACTGATGCAGATTGCGCAGGATATTTCAGCTATTTTCCTACAGCTCCTAAGGTGAGTTTTATTCATATTATATGAAAAAGGGCAGAAAGGTATTCTATCTATCTTGGCTCTTTGCATATGGTTAGAACCTGTAAATAATTAAATGAAACAACTTGCCTTCATCAATCATTAAAACCAAAGGCTGTTCTAATGCATTGCACAGGTCAGAAATGAAATCAGACAAATCTAATAAATCAGTTTCTGAGTCTTTTTGTCCCATCATACGGCATTTTTCTATAAAATTGGGGGGAATCTTACAAACTTCTCCGTATTGTATGGCATTATAAAGTAATCTGCATAGAAAGCGGCAAAAGGTGTTTTCATTACAGAATGCCGAATCACTGGTACCTTCAAATGTTATGGAAAAAACAGTATATTTTTCTGAAAGGGATTTTGGCCATGTAATGGCTTTCTGGCAGGCAGATTCCTGTTGTATTGAATCGTTTTCTCAATTTTCTACCTCCTGTGGCTCAGGAACAATTGCTTCCAATTTGTATAAGCTGCAATGGCTGTCTGGAATTTAAGAAGGCTGAAGCACTCTGTCAATCCACATAGCGGCATCCAATGTCATTTTATGGGGACAGACAGAACTTTCCAACTGCCCGTTTTTAATACATTGAATTACCTCTTTGACCTCATATACAAAACCATTTTCCAGTCCTCATTCAAAATGTTCAGTGATTTTATCCTCATGGTTGTATAGAAATGCCTGATTCCCATAGTGGATTTTGGGAATCCTGATATAGCCATCTTCCCCATAGATATATGCATCTTCTGAAAGTTTTGTGGTAAAAGAACACTGGATATTTGCGAAACAATCCTCTAATTTAAGATTTAAACTGCAAATATCATCTATGCCTGTGTAACAGCGTTTCATAAGAGACTGCAATTCCATGATTTTCTGGTCGACTAGATAGGGGAGCAGTTCAAGGGGATAAATGCCGATATCATAGAGGGAACCACCGCCCAGTTCTGGCAGAAAGAGACGTTTGTTATAAACGTCATCTGCTTTCCAGCCAATCGTTGCCTGCATAAGATTGACCTTTCCGATTCTTCCGTTTGCAATCCAGTTACGCACAGTAGTAGTTTTTGGCAAAAATCTGCTCCACATTGCTTCCATCAAAAAGAGATTTTTCTCCTTTGCCAGTGTGCAGACTTCCTTTGCCTGCTCATAAGTACACACCAGGGACTTTTCGCAAAGAACATGTTTTCTGGCATGAAGGCATTGCAAAATATTTTTGTAATGGGCGTTAGTAGTGGTGGCAATGTAAACAACATCAATTTGTGGATTTGCCAGAAGTTCCTCATAGCTGCCATAACAGGTTTCCAAATGCTCTTTTTTCGCCCATTCTCTAGCTCTGTTTATATCCCTGCTTGCTATGGCAAGAACTTCTCCTTCCTCTGTCTGCCGTACAGCATCTAAAAATTTGCGGGCAATATCGCCTGCACCGATGATTCCAAAATATATCATAATCTTCCTCATTTCTATAATAATAAGGAAAGTGTATCACACCTTTTTAAAAGTGTAAACATGATTTTGGCAGTCTGCAAAGCTTGAAAAGACAATGGGATATGGTATTATATAAATAGTATGGCTGATTAAGAGTTACTGAACCATTTTAGAGGAGGGAAAAGGAATGGGCAAATATTTTAGTGATGTGGTAGAAAAAGCGCTCAAAGATATTTATTATGAAGTGAGGACAGGAAAGGGGAAGGAGAGTTTTCAGCTTTTAGAACAGGCTTCTGCAAAGGGAGATGCAGATGCCTCCTGTATTCTGGCAAGGTGCTATTGTGGGTATCAATATGTATGGAGTGGACATGGTTTTCCAGAGGATGATGAACGTGCCGATGTCCTGATTCGTAAATCGATTGAGCAGGGGAGTGCAATTGGTGTATTGCTGGCTTTACGGAGTGGCCAGTTAACACCAGAATTAAAGGAACGGATGCCATTTTCCAGTCTGGAAGAGGCTTTTAACATTGTTCTTGAAAAGGCAGAAGGAGGCGAGCCGTTTTGCCAGTATATGATAGGAAATGTTTATTTCTGGTGGGATTTTCTGGAAATATATGGTAAAAGATTTCCAGACGATAAAGCGCTTAATGCATATATGAAGGAGAATATTTCCAGGTGTGAAGGCTGGTTCTGGAAAGCGTTCAAAGGCGGGATGTATTATGCAGGCAATAATCTGAACAAGTACTATGAAAAAGGGGATGGGGATTTGATTTTGCCACAGCCGGAAAAGGCAGCGGGAATCTGGCGTACTGGCGCAGAACTTGGTTATCCAATCCACCAATACATTTATGCAAAGGAACTGGATAAAGCTGGAAGAAAGGACGAGGCTCTTGAGTGGCATAAGCGGGCAGCAGATGGTGGGGAGGCTGGAAGCTGGTTTTACATCGGCCTGGCATATGAGGAGGGAGAAATTGTTCCAAAAGATTACCCTTATGCAGCACAGTGCTATGAAAAGGGGTTAAGGCCATCCGAAGGGGCAGGCTGCTTTAACAGGCTGGGAGCTTTGTACTTTGATGGAAATGGGGTGCCAAAGGATTATGAAAAGGCGGTTTCCCTATTAACAAAAGCCAGTGAAATGGGAAGCAAATGGGGATGTGACTATCTGGGAAAGGCTTATTTTTATGGGTTGGGCGTTCAGCAGGATTATATCAGGGCAAGGGAATACCTGGAAAAGATAGATTGGGAAGATAAGAATGTGTATTATATGCTGGGTGTGATTTATGCTCAGGGCAGGGGAGTGCCTGCAGACATAAAAAAGGGTGTGGAATATTTAAAAAAGGCAGGAAATCAAAAAGAAGCAAAGGGAGAACTTGCGAAATATAAAAGAACTTTTTTGGGAAAATGGGTTGCCAGATAAGGATTTTGCCAGTTTTTGGTTTTGCATAGAATTTGTTCATATGGTACATACTATCTGTGAAAGGATGGTGTTTTTAATGGATTATGATAAGATTGTATGTAATTGCTGTCAGGTTACCAATGGAATGATTAAAGAGGCTGTTGATTCGGGAGCGGATACATTGGAGAAGGTTCAGGAGGTTACAGGGGCTGGAACCGTATGCGGAGCCTGTCTTGAAAATGTACGGAATCTTGTAGAGCAGTTTTTAAAGGAGCAGAAGTAAAAGTAGCGTGCCGGTTTCTCTTTTAAACAGGGAAGCAAGATAGCATGGGTGCAGGGAAACCTGACGGCTTAGGGTTTCAATCGTGATTGGTTCATGCAGATGATTATAAATATAGTGGATGCATTCAGAAATATGGCGGGACATAATCTGTCTCGTGTAGAGTTCTTTCATTTTTAGAGTAAAGCTGCGTACCATTTCATCATTGACGTCCTGAAGCCCTGCCACCGTATCTGTTTCGTCTGCAAGACGGATATACAAGTCGCTTAATGTATAAGCGTCCTCCTGGTTGAGGCCGCCTTCAATACAGTTTCTTGTAATAACGGCTGCATTAACAATAAGATGGTAACGTTCATTTTTTATGGGATCTTTTGAAAGAAGCCCTTTTCCATTGGAAGCGGGTTTCTTTTTATTTTGTTTTCCATATTTTTTCCGGTTGTTTTCTATAAATTCGATATCGCCCCTTTTAATGGCAGCATAAAAATTGGTTTCATTACTGTAAGGCTGGTGAAGGAAGCGTTCTTCCCTTTGCAGAAACAGTTGATAATCAAGGTTCACTCTTTTTTTCATCTTATCCCCCAAATCTTAAATTTATACCAATAATTTTAAGAATATTATATACGAAAATGTTACTTTTTGCTAGAGTGGATTTGGCTATAGGCTGACAGCGCCTGATAACTGTAAGGGAATGTACAGTTCCTAAAGAAAATGAATGGAGGAGAACCGTGGAAAGAAGGAAAAAATGGAAAGAAAAAATGTTTATAGGGGCAGCGGCGTTTCTTTTTTTTGCTGGAGGAAATGTTGTGGCAGAGGAAAAGGAGGTGGTAGATTTTCGGGAAATGACAGGGCAGGAAATGGTTCAGGACATGGGGGCGGGCTGGAATCTTGGGAATGCGTTAGATGGGCACTTTGATTTGACACCAGGGGAAACTGCCTGGCAGGGAGCCGTAACAACGCCAGAGTTAATTAAGTCAGTGCATGATATGGGGTTTCAGACATTGCGTGTCCCGGTTACCTGGGGAACGATGATTGATGATGAAAATAATTATGCCATAGACAAAGCGTGGATGAAACGTGTAAAAGAAATTGTTGATTATGGGATAAAGGAAGGCATGTATGTAATTATCAATATCCATCATGATGGAGCAGACGGTGCATGGTGGCTGAATGCAGCCGCAGAGGACATGGAGCCTGTCTATCAGAAATTTGGCGGGGTATGGACAAACATTGCGGCAGAATTTAAGGATTATGATGAACATCTGATTTTTGAATCAATGAATGAGGTCAATGGAGGGGAAGAGGAAATTAGTAAATTAAATCAGACCTTTGTGGATGCTGTTCGGGCAACTGGCTCTAACAATGAAAAAAGGTGGCTTTCCATACCTGGTTCCGGAGCAAATATTGGGACTGCTTATGAGGGCTTCCCTTTTCCAGAAGATACGGTAGAAAACCGCCTTTTCTTTGCAGTACATTATTATGACGGCCCTATGGGTTTGACAGAGACGACAGACATTACAGAGTGGAAAGAAACGGACTGCAAAAACTTGAAAATACAACTCCAGTCATTAGGGCGTGTTTTTACAAAAAATGGGATTCCCGTTATATTAGGGGAATATGGCTGCATTGATAAAGGGAATACGGCAGACAGGGCTTATTTTGATGAAGTCACAGCAAGGTTGTGTAAGAATATGGGAGTCGTCCCAGTTTATTGGGACAATGGCTATCATGATGAGGCGAAAAAGCCGGATTATGGCTTTTCACTGATAAACAGGGAAACAGGGGAGGCGTGGTATCCAGAGATTGTACATGCAATTATGAGAGGCGCTTATCTGGATGGCACATATCAGGAGGTGGTAAAAAATCCAACCGTTGTCAAGGCGGAATCAATTGCGTTAAGTAAGGAGAAGCTGACAATGGAGGCTGGGGCACAGGAAGAGATATCTGCCGTAGTGCTTCCAGAAAACAGCAACGACGTAGTTCTCTGGAAGTCACAGGATGAATCGGTTGCAACTGCCTTTTCAGGGAAGGTCTGTGCAGTAGGTGATGGGAAGGCAGAAATCATTGCATTTTCCCAGTCTGGCTCTGTGCAGGGCAGTGTAATGGTACAGGTTGGAAAAGAGGGAAAGGTTAGTGAAGAAAAGGGTATGAATGGCGTAAAAACAGCAAAAAGCGGGAAGGCATCGCAGAATGCATTGCTGGTGATTGGGATTGGCGCTGTTTTTATGGTAGGTGCAGGAATGGTAAAGAACAGGAGGGAAATAAAATGAAAAGAAAAGCAATAAGTATTTTACTGGCAGCAGCATTAACTTGTGGCTTTATGGCGGGGGCAGGCTCTGCATCACAGGCAGCAGGGAGGGGAGCAGAAGAAGCGGCAGAAAGCCCTGTGCAGACCTTTGTTGAAATGACAGCAGAGGAATTAACTGCTGATATGGGAGCAGGCTGGAACCTTGGCAATACCATGGATGGCCATACTGGTTTTACGCCAAATGAAATCCAGTGGCAGAATGTAAAGACAACAAAGAAGCTGATTCGTTCTGTCCATGATTTAGGTTTTAATACGGTACGTATCCCGGTTACATGGGGGACGATGATTGACGATACAGCAGGCAAGCGGCATGACTGTGTTAGAGCAAAATCAGGCAATTATGAAGTTAAACCAGATTTTTGTAAATACTGTGCGAAAAACAGGTTCCAATAATGCAAAACGATGGCTGATGGTTCCAGGGAAATTTAATTATATTGATTCCATCTGCAATGAGAAAAATGAGTTTAAAATACCGGAAGATTCCATAGAGAACAGGATTATTTTATCAGTGCACGATTATACGCCGGGAAATTTTTGCCAGAACCTGTCTGTTGCCACAGAAGCACATACGACATATTCTGTAAAAAGGTTAAAGGAAAATGATGAAGAACTGCAGCCGCTTTATGAGATGTATACTTCAAAAGGGATTCCTGTTGTGGTAGGCGAATATGGCTGCATTAACAAAGACAATGTCACAGAGCGTGCTTTTTATCTGGAAGGGATGAACCGTATATTCCGAAAATATAAATTAGTAGGGGTATATTGGGACCAGGGATGGTATGACCGAAGCGCAAAGCCGGATTACAGTTTTACAATTATTGACCGGGAGACAGGAGAGCCAATTGAGAAAGAAGTTACAGATGCGATAATGAGAGGATATTTTGGGACAACAGAGGATTATACAATGCTTGTAAAAAATACGGCAGTGATACCAATGAAGGATTTAAAGGTTTCACAAACTTCCTTGGATATGAAAGTGAAAGAAAGTAGGACACTGGAAGCAAGTTATTCTCCAGATTATACAAACCTTCCAGAAGAGGAGAAAAATGAAACAGAATGTAATGATGTTGTATTATGGAAAACAGATAATCCTTTGGTAGCGACCGTTGCCTATGGGAAAATTCAGGCGAATGGAATTGGTTCTGCAAAAATAACAGCATTTTCGCAAAGTGGAAGTGCATCCTGTGAAATTACAGTTTCTGTAACAGCTGAACAGGCAGCGGTACCATGCAACGACTTGCAGCTTAAAACAACAGAATATTCTCTTTCAGAGGGAGAAACAGCATACATATCATCAGTAATGGCTCCGGCTGATACAACAGAGAGGCTTTATTTCCAGTCTTTGGACGAATCTGTTGTTACAGTGTCACCAATTGGAAAGCTTGTGGCTGTAGGGGCTGGAAAAGCAACCGTAAAAGTCTGTACCACAGGCAGGAAGGAAAAAGAAGTTTCGGTAACAGTTGCTGCAATGGCAGTTGAAAAAGTAGTAAATCTGTCCCTTAATGTTTATTATAATGATAACACACATAATTATTTTTCCAATGAAATCAGTAATGATGTGATTTCTGTTGACAAAAACGGACAGTATACGCTTTCTTTTGACTGTGCCTCCGATTTGTCAGATGCGGCAAAGGCAGCAGGAGTGTCAGACTTGAATAAAGTAACAGCAATTTATATCAAGGACTATGATGTGGCAACAGGGAAGTCGTCAAAAACACCATTTTCAGCCTGCCAGATTCGCTATGATAAAATTATAGTGGATGGGACAGAACTTACTTTGAAAGGCAGTGACTACAAGTCTGCTTTAAAGGATTCTGGTATTTTTGACACGAATGATCCAATCAATGCATGGGACGGAAGTGCAGTAGAAGAAATTAAAGTATCTAATAATACGGCAAGTTTTTCCACAATAGCATCACCAAAGAAGATTACCGTTACATTTACATTAAATAATATGTGCTTTGAAGGAAGTGAGCCGGAGCCAACTCTGCCACCGGAAAACCAGGAACCAGAAGAGACACCAAAGCCATCAGATACCGTGAAAAAGGGTGACAGCATCACAAAAGGAAATAGCATTTATAAAGTGACTTCTATAAAGGGCCGCACAGTACAGTATGTAAAACCATCCAAGAAGGGGCTGAAAAATATTGAGATTCCTTCTACCGTTAAAATCAGTGGAAAAAGTTACCAGGTAACTTCTGTTGCTGCCAATGCGTTGAAAAATAATACAAAGGTTCAGAAGGTTGTTATCGGTAAAAATGTAAAAACTATTGGTAAAAAGGCATTTTATGGCTGTAAAAATCTGACTAAAATTACTATCGAAACGAAAAATCTTACATTAAAAAATGTTGGCGGGCAGGCATTTGCTAATGGAAGTAAAAAGATAACAGTAACGGTACCAAAGAAAAAGCAGAAAACCTATCGGTCGATTTTAATAAAGCGTGGAATGGCTGAAAAAGGAAAGGTAATTGGAAAGTAAGCTGAAATTTTGGTCAGGAATCCCTTGTGAAATATGAAAAGAGAGGTTATAATATCTATGTTTCCAATTATTAGGCTGTATCATGGTAAGGAACGGTAGAGAAATATTCTGTGCAGAATGCATACGCTATTTTTCTGCAGTTCTTAACGGAAAGGATGGCTAAGATGTATCAGTTTACAGAGGACTGCCTGACTGGGCATGAAATAATTGATAAGGAGCATCGTCAGTTGTTTCAGACGATTAATGAGATTGCAGGGATTCTTATGGACGAGAGTAAAAGTGCAGAGGAAGTTTTACAATCAGCAAAAAATCTTATTTGCACTTTAAAAGATTATGCTTCCAATCATTTTGCACATGAAGAGGAGTACATGAAAGGGATTTGTGATCCTGAACTGCAGCGTCAGAAAAAGGAACATAAAGTGTTTACCGAAAAGGTAGACAGTGTGGATTTGGATACAATGGATGTGAGCAGGGGAATCAGGGTGTTGCTGGATATGATGGAATATCTGTCATTATGGCTGTACCGCCATATTTTATCCAGTGATACTTTGATTGGAAAAATACAGGTGGTACATAACAATTCGGTTCTGCTTAACTTTTCTGATAAATACTGTACAGGTGTAGATTTTATAGACCAGGAACACAGACGCCTTTTTGAAATTCTGTCAGATCTGGATGAACTGAACCGGAAAGAATATCTTTCTGACCGGTATGATGCGGTTGTAGATGTGATAGAAGAACTGAAAGATTATACCGTAAAGCATTTTCAGGATGAAGAACGCTACATGGAAAGTATCCAATACGAAGGGCTGGCAGTTCAGCAGAATCTTCATCAGTCTTTTATTGATAAAATAGAGAACATCAATCTGGATGATATGGATGAGAACCAGCAGGGGTATATTGATGAGCTGATTGATTTTCTGGCGAACTGGCTGATTAACCATATTATGAAGATGGATCAGAAAATTCCGGTAGTATAAGATGTTTCATTATAAATCTTATTTGACAAGCCACAGTTCTTTTTAGGATTGTGGCTTGTTTATATCAGGGTGTAACAGTCTAAAGCAAGGAGAAAAGAATGCATTATGTAAAAGTAAAGGGGATTTTATCGTCAAAAAATGGAATGAATTTATATCGTGACTGTTCTCATGGGTGCATTTGGTTCAAATTTAGGAGGTATTGCAATGATTATAAGTGCCAGCCGTAGAACGGATCTTCCAAATTATTATTCTGAATGGTTTTTAAATAGAATAAAGGAAGGATATTTGTATGTCCGCAATCCAATGAATGCGCATCAGATTAGTAAAATTATTTTATCTCCCGAAGTTGTGGACTGTATTGTTTTTTGGACAAAAAATCCAGAACCGATGTTTTCAAGGTTAGATGAACTGGTGGATTATAAGTACTATTTTCAGTTTACACTTACTGGGTTTGGCAGGGATATAGAATATAATATTTTGCATAAGAGAAAATGCATGATTCCGATTTTTCAAGCGTTGTCATATAAAATTGGCAGGGAGAGAGTGATCTGGCGATATGATCCCATTATTTTCACCACTCGGTATAGTCCTGAATACCATTTAAAAGCGTTTGAACAAATTGCAAAAGAATTGCAGGGATATACATCAAAATGTGTCATTAGTTTTGTTGATATTTATAGGAAAAATCAAAAAAATATGAAGGATCTCCATTCATTTTTTCTGACGGAAGAGGATTTAGCTATATTTGGAAAAGAGATTGCCTTGATTGCCAGAAAGTATAATATAAAAGTTGCGACATGTGCGGAAACAATTGATTTGTCATTTTGTGGAATAGAGCATAGCTGCTGTATTGATAAAGAACTTATTGAGCAGATAATTGGCTGTAAAATAAAAGCAGGCAAGGATAAGAATCAAAGAAAAGAATGTGGGTGTGTGGAGAGTGTTGAAATTGGCACATACAATACCTGTAGAAATGGATGTCGATATTGTTATGCAAATTATAGCCAGGAATGTGTTGTTCAGAACAGTAAACAATACGATGCCCATTCTCCGCTTTTATGTGGAAAAATTATGGAACAGGATAAAATTACAGAGAGAAAAGTAAAATCATTAAAAGAACAGTAAAAAAGCAATCGATTGCGCAAAAAGTGTATTATTTTTATGCAAATTGTATAAAAAATAGACGGAAATTTGTAAAATATTAAGAATTGTCTGCACGAACTAGTGATGTTATACTGATATTGAGCAATCGGTTGCACAAACTTAAAAAAGATAAAGGGGGATGTGAAGAAAACATAAACAAGAATGTTTCGTGTTTCAAACACGCTTTAGGGATGAATTGAAGATTGGGTAGATTATGATAAAAGAAGTTTTACGCAATAGGGTAGTGTAAAACTTCTTTTTCGTGTTCAAATGGAGGGATACGGCATCAACAGTCAGGCACAGGAACGCTTTGGAAGGCTCATAAAAGGCATGACGAAAAATGAAATGTATCGCTTCGGTGGTACAACGGTTTTGCAAGGAAAACCGTGTTGAGGGAGTTTTAAATATAAATTGCATCTGGCTTTTTCCACAAGATGTTGTTAAGCTAGATGATGCACGAAAAAGGAAAAAGAAAAATATTTCAAAAAATTTGTAAGGTTTTGTGAAATGTGAAGTCTTATAAGTGAGGAGGTGAGAAAGTGGCAGGTTTCGAAGAAGAATTTGAGAAAATTTATATAAGATACTTTAATGATGTATTTCTCTTTCTCAAAAAGCTGTCAAAAGACGAAAGTATTGCAGAGGAAATCACAAGCGAAACTTTTTTCAAAGCAATGCGTTCAATAGATAATTTTCGTGGTGAAACAGATGTCCGTGTTTGGCTTTGCCAAATTGCCAAAAACTGTTATTTTTCCTACTTGAAAAAGCAACAGCGTATTGAAAATATTGATGATCTTGATTTTCCAGACAATCAAGATACCATTGAGGAACAAATATTAAAGCAATATGATGTTATGCAAATACATCTCCAGCTGCATAATTTAGCGGAACCATATAAAGAAGTTTTTATGTTGCGGGTTTTTGGGGAGTTAAGCTTCAAACAAATTGCAGATATTTTTCAAAAAACGGATAACTGGGCTTGCGTCACTTATCACCGGGCAAGAAATAAAATATTAATGCAAATGGAGGACAATGATGAGTAATAAATGTAATTTAATTAGAGACATCCTTCCGCTTTATGTAGAAGATATGGTAAGTACGGATACACGAGAGTTTGTTCGTGAACATCTTGGACATTGTGAATCGTGTCACGCAGAGTTTGAACATATGCGAAAGCCTGCGGGATTTATCCCCGATGCTGATATTGTTCCGCTAAAAAGAATAAAAAAAGAGTTATTTATTAAACGCCTTCAGACCATTTTTTTTACAGCAATTTTGGCATGTTCCATATTGGCGGTTGCTTTTGGGATTTTAACGTCACCTGAATTTTTCCCCTATTCCGATAAACTGTTCAATGTTATTGATGGATCTAATGGGAGTATTATCATCACCTTTGATAATAAGGTGACAGGTTATAGCTGTATTAAAGAATTTAACAAGGAAACGGATACAGAAATTTATCATATAAATGCTTGGACTACAGCTTGGGACGGATATTCGTCTAATCGTGGAAAACAAAATATGGTTATACCTTTTGATGGAGAAAATAAAATTCAGATTTTCTATGCTCAAAACGATGGTTCTGAAGATGTGCTGATTTATGGGATAAATGAAAATACTAATGAGGATAGTGTAACACTGCCAAGGCTGATTTTGATGCCATATTTCTTATTAGCCCTTCTTGCCTTTGTTATACTTGTAATTCTACGATTGTTATTAAGAAATAAGCAAGCAATCATTGTGTGGATTGACAGAATTATACTGTTCCCCATTTCCTATATTGCAGCTCATCTTTGCACAAAAGGAATTAACTTTACAACATATTCATTACAACGAGATTTTTGTATTATTATGCTTGTTGCTATGCTGTTTTATTTTACGATGTTGACAGGAAAATCTCTTTATAAAGAAAAAATGGGAACATCTCAAAAGACAGATAAATATAAACGCTGAACACTTTGAGGAGGTAAGTTTGAAAGTTCCTTTCAAACTACTTATTAATGCTTTCTCAATTTTGAGAGGGCATTCAAAATTGAGAAAGACGAGGTATAGACATGAAAAAATCTTTATTTAGACTAACGGATATGTTAGAGCTGAGTATTGCATACATTTTCTGTTTCTTTCTAAATTTACTTTTTGATTATGTAAAGACTTTAGATTTAGATGCTTATCTTCTAAAAGCTTTTTTGAAAAATTTTATTGATTACCAGTCCTTAATTGTTCTGTTATTTACATTCGTTGTGATAGTTTTTCATTATCAAATGCTGTACAGAAAAAATTTAGAAATATTTTGTAGAATACTTGTAGGGGATACTGTATTTAATATTACAATTCGGTATATATTGGATTGTTTAACGATATTAATTTTTGTTTACCTTCTATCGGCTTTCATCAATGTCCATTTGAATTTTAACTTAACCGGCAATTTTTACTTAGTTCTTATTTTTATCACATACATACTAATTAGTGTAAGGCAGGTGCGGAAATATGAAAATTTTTAAGTATATTGTTTCAAAAATATTTTTAAGGAAAGCGATATTGGGTATAGGTATGGTTCTGTTGCTTTGCATGGCGAATTACATAACTTTTACTGCTGTTCGTTCCATTTTATCAACTTTTCAAGGGTATCAAGAAACAAGATATATAAATCAAGAGGGGTTTTACATCGCTAACTTAGACCCAGATAGTCATATTGAGATGAATACAGTTAGAGAAAATGGAACACAAGCAGTATATGACTATATAAATAATAATTTTAATTATGCTTTTTATGCAGATGGATTTATTGTATCCGTACCTAACATTGATGATATGGAAATCTCATTAGTCTATATGAATAAGGAATATTATAAATTAAATCAATTTGAACTTTTGCAAGGTACCGATTTAGAATTTGATTACCAATTTGACAAGGAAATACCTGTTTTAATTGGAAAAGGGTTAAGTAAAACATATCCTGTTGGGTCAACAATAGAAATTGAGGAATCCGTTCTTGGGCGACCAATAACTCTAAAAGTGCAAGGGATTTTGAAGCAAAATGCTCACCATTCTAATTATTATGCTCTCAATTCCAAGATATACTACAATTTTTCGGTTCTCTTTCCTGTGAATGAGGAATTTATTAATCATGCAAATATAGACCTTCAATTAAACGGTCTTATGGATATTACAATTCTGCAAACCACAAAAGAAGAGATATCAAATTTAAGTGAGGTTATCAAAGATAATTTGGGTTTAAAATTTAATTTCTTTAGCCAAAAGGAAAATTATAATTATATTAATAAATATTATTTTCATACATTAAAAATTATATCCATAACAACCATTATTTTGCTTATAGTTATAACTTGTCTTTCTATTTGGAATGCATTAGTTAGTGTTCGTTTAATGCTAAAAGACTTTACAATTAATCTATTGGTTGGATTAAGTTATTCAAAGTTGAAAAAAATATTTTATGGTTATTTTGGGATACTTTCCTTTATTGACCTGGCAGTTATTTTTATAATCACTGCTTTTAACAGATATGGATGCTGGTTAAGAAAAGATGCCACTTTTGCTACTTACGGATTATTTGGTTTGATAGGAATGGACTGGTTGGCTTTATTGTTAGTAGCTGCTTCTGATATTATTATCGGAATGATTGTTGTCGAAAGCATGTTATGGAAAATTAAAAAAATTCCAATTTCCTTGGGGGTATTACAATGACGAAAATTATTGATTTAAGCGTTAAAGAAAAAATCTATAAGAGTAAAAAGTCGCAGCTTTCAATATTAAATGATTTCAACCTTGAAGTTGCAGCTGGTGAAAAAATTGCCATTGTAGGCGAATCTGGAGTAGGAAAAAGCTCTTTGCTTAATATTATCGGATTGATAGATAGAAATTATAATGGCGAATATACTCTTTTTGGTTCACTAACTAATAATTTACATGCAAGTAAGTTAGCACAATGGCGAAATCAAAAGATTGGTTTTGTCCTTCAAGAGTCAGCACTTATCAATTCTTTGACGATGGAAGATAATATCAAATTGCCCTTACTTTATGCAGGCTCTGGGAAAAAAGAGTTTAAGCCGGAGGTTTTTGAAAGTATAACTAATGCAATTGGTATTAAACCTATATTAAAAAAGAAGCCGCTTGAATGTTCTGGCGGGGAAAAAGCCAGAGCTGTATTTGCCAGAGGAATCATTATGAAACCTCAAATTATTTTAGCTGATGAACCTACGGCATCTCTGGATATGGAGAACAGAGAAAGAATTGTAACCTTGCTTTTTAAAATGAACAAAGAATTTAACACTACTATTATTACTGTAACTCATGATCTGGAAATAGCGAATCGTCATGATAGAGTAATTCATCTTGGAAGGAGTAAATAAAATGGGCTTTTTTTGCAATGATTGTATCAATGTTGTAGGGGATATTTTTTATTGTACCCGGAAAAATATTCTTCACAACTTGTTCGTTATTACTATTCATTTAATTTATTTAAAGTCCCTTAATGAAAATCTATTGAATTTTTGCTGCCAAAATGATAATATTATCACATAAACTGAATTGTTGGAGGGATATACGTGGACAAAAAAGTTATGGATGTATTGACGAACCCTGTAAAATGTAAATTATTTCTGGAAATACAAAAATGTGGAGAAACTACTGCAAAACATTTATCTGAAACATTTTCGGATATTCCATCTGCAACGCTTTACCGCTATTTGAAAAGAATGACAAATGACAAAGTATTAAAGATAGTGAATCAAACACAAGTCAGAGGTGCTTTAGAAAAAACTTATGCGGTAGATATTGATATGGCAAAGGATTTTAAAGAAATCTTAGACAGTAACTCCGGCGAAGCCTATATGCAGTCGTTTATGCAATATATCATTGGCTTTGCGGAACTATTCCAAGATTATTGCAAACGGGATGATATAGACATTGTAAAGGATAAATCTGGTTTTTCCTTATCCCCTCTTTATCTAACGGATGAGGAGCTTGAAATGTTAATTGGAAATATTCGGGATGTAATAAAACCTTATGGGAACAACACATCAGCAGCGGGGCGAAAGCTGCATTCCATTGGCGTTATAATCTCTCCACCTAAAATGGATTAAAAATCTCCCGTCTGTCCTCTGTGATGGATGGGATTTTTCTTGACTTTTTGTTATCATCATGATAGTATTATCAAAATGATAATAAAAGGAGGTAATACACATGAAGAAAAAATGTATCATCATTACAGTCGTAACTTTTGTTGTATTAGTGGCACTGACTTTTATATTGCCGCAGGAAATCCCATTACACTTTGGGGTGTCTGGTTCTGGTTCAGTCGTAAATAAATATTGTATTTTATTCTTTGCTCCTGTACCAGCAATCCTTTACTGGACAATTGCGAAAAAGTACAAAAACTAAAACAGTAAGGAGGCTTATAAAATGAACAATGTATTAGAAATCAAGAATTATTCTAAAGTTTATTCTGGAAATAAAAAGGCTGTTGACAGTCTGAATTTGATAGTAAAAGCAGGAGAAATCCATGCTTTTATTGGTCACAATGGTGCGGGGAAAACAACAACAATCCGTGCGGTTGTCGGAATAATGGACTTTGACGAGGGGGAAATCCTTGTAAATGGCCATTCTGTGAAAGGCGAGCCTGTGAAATGCAAATCCATGACAGCTTATATTCCAGACAATCCTGACTTATATGACTATATAACAGGTATTCAGTATTTAAACTATATGTGTGATATGTTTTTGGTTCCTGCAAAGGAAAGAGTTTCAAGAATACAAAAATATGCAGATGTTCTCAAATTAACGGACAGTCTGGGGAATTTAATCAGCTCCTATTCGCATGGCATGAAACAAAAACTTGCGTTGGTAGGTGCATTTATGCATTCCCCGCATCTTTTCGTGTTGGACGAGCCATTTGTAGGTCTTGACCCTGAAGCATCTTTTCATTTAAAGAAGATGATGCGTGAACTATGTGATGCAGGGGCAGCAATTTTTTTCTCCACTCATGTGCTTGAAGTTGCCGAAAAATTGTGCGACAAGGTTACTATCATCAATAACGGTAAATTGATAGAAAGTGGAACAATGGAAGAAATCAAAGGCAGCCATAGTCTTGAAGATGTATTTATGGAGGTAGTTGAAAATGAAAGGCAAGTATAAGTATCTCTTAAGGATGCAGTTGTACAATCTTTTTGGAATTAACCGATTGATTCATTCTTGTGATAAACAGGAAAAACAACGTTCTGCGATTGTTGCCGCTTTAGGATTGGCCGCTATTGCCATTCTTGCAATCTATATAACAAAATTCAGCAATAGCATGGCAAAAGCAGGACTTGGCAAAGCGTTACCAACACTCATGGTAGTGATCTGCTCTTTAACAACTTTGACCCTTACATTTGTTAAAAGTACAGGAGCGCTCATTGGATTAAAAGATTATGATATGGTTATGTCTATGCCTGTAAATACGCTTTCTATTGTAACAAGCCGTGTAACGCTGTTGTATCTTATCAATCTGATCATTGGCTTTATAGCCATGTTGCCGTCAAGTATTATTTATATCATGTATGAGTGCCCGCCGATTTGCAGCTGCCTGTTCTTAGTGGGGGCATTATTTCTGGCGCCGATTATTCCTATGATCATTTCATTATCATTAGGTGTTTTAATTGTTGCAGTTTCATCACGCTCCAGACATAAAAATATTTTTTCGTTGGTTTTGAGTACGGCTGCTGTATTGATGATTGTATTCGCTTCTGCAAAAACACTATCAATGGATGAGGCACAGATAACTAATTTAGGTGTGGCAATGGCAGAAACAGTAAACAAATTTTATCCGCCTGCTATTCTTTTTACAAATGCTTTATTGCATAATGATTGGGTGTGTTTTGTCATCTTTGCCGCTGTTTCCCTGCTATCAGGTATTGCCTTCGTAACGATTGTTTCCCATTATTATAAAACATTGAATACCGCAGTATTTTCACAATATGAAAAAAAAGATTATAAAATGGGTGCATTAAAGGCTTCATCGCCGTTTATGGCATTGTATAAAAAAGAGTTTCATCGATTAAGTTCATGTACGATTTATGCCCTAAATTCATGTATTGGAATTGTACTGCTTTTCGTTGTGGCAAGTTTCACAGTATTTTTTATGCCACCCACTTTATGGCAGCAAGTAGAAGTGATGGGGAATATGAGCGCCATTCAAAATATCATGCCAATTGCACTGGCTATTTTTGTGAGTATGGCTTCCACCACGGCTGCGTCCTTGTCTTTAGAGGGAAAAAACCGATGGATTATGTGTTCCGTTCCAACACAGGCAAGGACAGTTTACAATTCTAAAATTGCGGTAAATTTATCAGTGATACTCCCTGTCTTATATGTCAGTACAATTCTCATAAGAATTGTGATTCCATGCTCCTTGATGCAGACCATACTGATGTTTCTTATTCCTACGGTATATGCTTTTTTTATTTCGGTTCTTGGTATTTATCTGAATATCAAGTTTCCTAAGTATGATTGGACAAGTGAGTATTATGCGGTAAAAGGTGGGGCAATTTCAGTTTTGGCTACGGCCTTAGGTGGAATGGCAGGCAGTTTAACTCCATTGTATCTTTGCATTATATTCCCACATTACCATATGATAATCATGCTTGGTATTACTTGTCTGATACTACTGGCAACTCTGGTAATATACCATAAGGTTTGCCAAACACAATTATATGTATAGAGTTATAGAAAAAGACGGCTTTTTAGATTTGAAAGGAGCCGCTATCGAACAGAAAAAGATGAATAAAAGACACACGTATCAGAAAGTTGCGGAACGGATTGAAAGGGCATAAGCTGTTGGGAAACTTGTGCCCTTTTTTGGCAAATTATTTAATTGGCTTTTCACATTGCAAAAAACAATTTTCAAACACGCTCTAGCATTGTGGGAAACTACCCTAAAATGAAAAGGAATTGTGGAAACAGAACAAGTTTGAGGTTTTAGCCGAATTGCTGGGAATCAACACAAAACCACCTTTCAGAGCTGATTTTAAAATGTTTTGATTGATTTAGCTGAGGTTTTAAGATATAATAATCTTGATGTCATATACCTTTTGGGAAGGTTTTTTACATTTCCAGCAAATATACAAAAAGGGGGATGACTGTGGACACAGAAATAAGAAATGCAATAAGTGCAACTGACGAAGATGCTCAATATGATGAGAAAGCAAAACGCCTGTTGGGAAATAAGATTGTTTTAGCACATATACTGGTAAAAACAATTGATGAGTTTAAAGGGATGGAACCAAAAGATGTGGTTTTTCATATTGAGGGAGAGCCTTCTATTAGTGCGGTTCCGGTAGAGCCAGGGCTTACTAATGTGGAAATGGAAAAAAACGGGCAGCGGATTATCGGACTAAATACGGAGAATGCGGAAATAAATGAAGGGCTTATCCGTGGAAAGGTGGACTTGACTTGTTAAATATCGTTTTTATTGGTATAGCAAATGAACTTCCAGAGCATGATGATAAATATGAGCTGCACCGTCTGTTGAGTACTCTGTTGTCAATGGAAATGCCAGTTGATGAAAAATTAGGAATTATGGAAAAAGAGTACAGTATTTCAGTAGATGATAGAATAAATGTGCCAAAGGATGTGATTCTGTCTTATTTTTATCCGGAAACACCGGTTACGAAAATGATGGAAATCCGCAGGCAGTATGAGTGAATATGTAGGCATTAAGTCTTAGTTTTTGAAGTGAAAAGGGACTTATCTACTTTTTACAGTAAGTCAGGCGGGAGGCATTTTTTTGCAATATCAATGCTGCTGTTTCAGAAAGTAAGTTCGGCATATATATCCTGCCGGATTGGTTTGTGGAAAATGGCAAAAATTTTTCCAGGTGGCTTTGGGGTAATATTCCGAATATCTTCTTTAAGAATGGTGTTTGGTATGTATTCGTTTCCACGCAGAATCAAACCTAAGCAGGCGGTGGTGGTACCGGCAACTTTTTCAGTATAGAGATCAAGGTGTGCACCAGTGTAGTCTCCAATCATTCTGGCAGAAAAAGGGATGTTCATGATATTTTGCAGAATCCTCAGCTTTAATTCCGTTTTATGGTTGTTTTTGAATTGGATATCGGATTCTTTCAGGCGTTTATCAAGGGCATCCCGATAGAAAGCGTTAGCTTTAATGTGGTTTTTCGTATCAATGCCAGTAAAGTGCATAAAGTTGTTGGAACGGAAAATCACTTCAACAAATCCTGTCTGGTTATTGCCATCCCGGTAAACAAATGCAAGCTGTTGGTCACAGAGATTGGCTGAGTATAATGCGGCACATCTGCTGATGATGGCTATTGCTTCTTTTTTGGTCATCGTAATTCTTTCTCCTATAGTAATGTAAGGGGAACAAGTCCATTTACATGGAAATTTGAAAGGACGGTCTATCCACCGCAGCAGATAATCCCGCCCTTTCGTGACTGATTTTTCCGTTGTCCGCCAACCGTCCGGCGCCCTAAGTCCGGAATGGATATCTGGTTTTTCCGTTGCCAGCCAATCGTCCAGCGCCCGAAGTCTGGAATGAATTTCGGATTGATTTTTTCACCTGCCAGGTGAAAAAATCAGAGCATTTTGTTTTGCTTATGGTATACTGGAATCAGAAAAAATATTTCCGTTGAATTCACAAATGAACGTATTATCCCAAGCGGTGGGCTTGCTGTTGTCGGTGCAATCCTCGGCAAAAGTGATTTTGTCAAACGCTGCAACCGAATGAAGGTTGACTGTAACCATCCGCAGCACCAGATCAAGAATGGTGATATCATGCTGACATACATTGGAATGCAATGCATGGGCAAACCCTCTTTTGATGCTGTCCACGAAATGGATGACGACCCGGATTTTTATAAGGATTCCCTCGGCATCTGCTATGCAATCCCATCTGCTGAAACCCTGCGGCAGCGTCTTGACCTGGTCGGCGGCTCTATCCGCAGACAGATCCTGGATGGAAACATCCATATGCTGAAATCCAACGGCATCGTACCATCGAAACTGCCCTGCGGCTATGTCCCGGTTGACATGGATGTTTCTCCTTTTGACAACTCAAAAACATGCAAGGAGGGCGTGTCCCGGACTTATAAGGGCTGTGACGGCTATGCCCCCATGTTTGCCTATATTGGCAGGGAAGGCTACCTTGCAGATTTGGAACTGCGTGAAGGGAAACAGCACAGCCAAAAAGGCACCCCGGAGTTTTTAAAGGAAATGATCGGCATCTGCCGTCAGATGACAGAGGAACCGTTGCTCTTCCGAATGGACTCGGGAAATGATCCTGCCGAAAACATTGGGGTTCTCATGGAAAACGGATGCCATTTTATCATTAAGCGCAACCTCCGCAAAGAAAGCAAAGAAGACTGGCTTAAGATGGCAGAGGAAAATTCCAGAGATATCTCCCATCCCCGGGACGGAAAAACTGTCTATATCGGAAGTGACTGGACGGAAATCACTTACCGGACAGAAGACGGCACGGAAAAACGGGCAACAATCCGCATGGGATATGAAATCACAGAACGTACAATGGATCAGAAAGGTCAGTTTCTCCTTGTCCCGGACATTGAAGTCAATACATGGTGGACAAACACGGATTTTACCGACAGGGATGTTATCGCCCGCTATCATGCCCATGGGGAATGCGAGCAGTTTCACAGTGAACTGAAAACGGACATGGATCTTGAACGTCTGCCATCCGGGAAATTCCAGACAAATGGGCTGGTGCTGGAGCTCGCCATACTGTCTTATAACATACTGCGCATGATAGGGCAGGAATCACTCGGGAAAAGAAATCCCCGTCTGAAACGGACGGTAAAACGCCGCAGGCACAGGACGGTGATCAATAACCTGGTCAACATGGCGTGCCACATAACAGAACATGCACGAAAACTGGTCATAGGACTGGGAAAGAGCAATGTCTGGCGGGAAGTATTCCAATATGTATACTATGCCTTTGAAGATTTTGTCTTGTAGGGCATCCGACAACAGAATATCTGAACCGCAGGTTTCTGTATAAAGGAAATCTTGCAAATCATGCCATTTTTGCAGGATTATTGGGTATTGCTTTGCAAAAAACAAACATTGCGCTTTCGTTTACATCAAACAGTTTTCTCCAAAATAGTTTTGAGGTTAGGTTCACGGATTCAGGTGTAATAAAGCAGAAAAAGGTTTGAACACTACAGCATGGACAGACCATGTGCTAAATGCAATGGCAATAGACAATCCGCTTGAATATGCAAGACTTTATCTAAATAACGAAATGCAGATATTTATTGATGCCGAGGATAACCTTGACGTGTAAAAAATAAATAAGAAATAAAGGGAAATGCTCGAAATTTTTATACTGGGGTTTTAAGCATTTCCTTTATTTCGCTTTCACAACATAAAAAGTAGTATAAAGCCGAAAGACAAACCGGAAGTTAGCGAATCATTATAAACATTCCTGGTCCGTCCCAATCACAAGGTCTTTCTTCAAAGCAGTTTTTCTTGTAAAACGGAACAGCTTCTTTTGTACTTATCAATTCCAAACTTACAGCCCATTCAGAAGAAATAGTGCTTTTTATATACTCTTCCAATGCGTTAATTAAGAAAGTTCCGACTCCTTTTGACTGATAAGAGGGAATTACGGCAAAATCCTTGATATAGAATGACATTCTGCCATCACCAATAAGCCGTACCATTCCCACTGCTTTTTCATGGTCAAGAGCCGTAAATGTTGCAATGGTATTTTCGAGAGCCGTTGTGACCTGTTCTATACAGGGGGGGCCCAACCCACTGAAGTATATAATTCTAAAAACGCTTCAGAAGTCAATGTGTTGATTTCTATTTTCATATTTTCCTCCTCTAAATTCCGATTGTAAACTCTTGATTTCATAGGTGTTTATCACACCCCATAGAGTTTTAATAAAATCCTCCAAAACGCTTGAAAATAAAGGATTTATTGCAATGTGTCCGCCTTATCCTTTTATACGATTTCACACGATTTTACCCTTGCTCCCACACCTTATAAGGGCAAAAACAAGGGAAGAAAGATCTGGCAACAAGATATAACAAAGTGTGGCAATCGGGAAGCTGTGACATATGTGCGAATATATTATACTGGAGGATTTCTGAATGGACAAGTACATTTTCGATAACAATAACGGGCTTTGGTATGAACTGATCGGGGACTATTACATTCCCTGTCTTACCCTACCCACCGAAGAAGAAAAGCCGATAGGCATTTACGGACAACGGCATTTGCGTTATCTAAAAGAGTATCACAGGGCTACATACACAAATCTGCTGACAAGCGGAAAGGTGAATGGTTACCTTGCCGAGATAGACGAACAGGCAAAGGATATGTTCTTTCGCCTGGTAAAGGAATATGCCGACAGGCAAGGAGTGACAGAGCAGCTAAAAGCAGATAAGCCGCTTGAATGGGTGCAGAAAATGAACAATATCCGAAGTGCGGTTGGGGAAGTTATCAATATGGAACTAATTTACGCATAAAAATCGGGTTGCAACGCATTAAGAGGGGCAAAGGTATAAACACCTTGCCCCTCTTAATTTGCGTTCTAAAAACGGCTTAATGTCAGACCTTTTTACTCCAAAAACAGTTACCCTAACGATTACATGGGACTATTAATAAACATCGCTTTTCAGCTTTTCCCAATCTTCATTTCCCTGCATATAATTAAACGATTCATCTTCAAGAGATTTCAAAAGTTCCCGCTTTATGCTGGCTGAAAAATTAGAATCGACAGTTTTTAGCGCCATATGTTGATAAAGCTTAGATTTTGTAAAATCACCTATTGTTCCAATACTATCCAAGAGTTCTTGTATAAGCTGTGCTGTCCACTCAATATCCTTTTCCCATGTTGCGACATCCAGTCCAAAGCAAATCTCATTATATTTGCCCATTTCAAATGTGGATGCAGCAGAGGAAGAAACTTCAACCAACTTTCTTGCCATTTCATGATCATCATCTTCCATATAAAGGATTCTTAAATCATTTAATGTCATTTGTATGTGCTGATACGCACTAAAAATCAATTCCTCGTATGCACGATAGGCTTCCGTCCGTTTTCCCATTTTACTGTTTACAAGTGTTTCCTTACGTTTACGGTCTGGATTCTCCAGAGAAAAATAATCCAAATACTGCACTGCTTTTTCATAATCCTCTTGCCGAATAAATGCATGGAACAGCGAATCCGCTGCCTGATTACGAATCCGTTCGTCCTCTGAGAGCAAACACCTCTCATACCATCCGAATATCACTTTATCATATTTGTCTTGGTTTGGAAGTTCTATTGTCATTCGTTTTGCATCCAGAATGACTGCCGCCTGCCAAATCAGTTTTTCGCAATTAGGATATTCCTCGACTTTTTCCTTTACGGAAAGGAATATATCATGGAAGTCTTTGCTCTCCAAATCCTTTTGAATCTTCAATAGATATTGGCTAATTTCTTCGTCTGTTAAATCATCTTTAAAAGATAGAAGTTCATCTGTGGTAATGCCAAGTAACCGTGCAATAGGAGCAAGCAAAGCGACATCCGGGAGCGTGTTACCTCTTTCCCATTTGTTTACAGCGGGAGCAGTTACGCCGAGACGAGCAGCCATTTCCTCCTGTGTCATACCTTTATTCTTTCTGTATTTTTTGATAACATCGCCTATTGTCATGTTCAACTATCTCCTTCACAATTTCTGAATCGATTCTGTATATAGTATAGCTGACTGGAACTCAAAAGTCTATTGAAAGCAAGTTAAATAACAGGAATTATTTTTTACTATTGTTTAATTTTTAATGCATGAGTCTATATTCTAAATATCTATGTACGCACCGCCAAAACCGGCGGTGTTGTTTTCAATGTTAAAGTTACCTTTCTCTGTCAAGGGATTTCTTTCGTGGTGTCTGCTGTCTGCCTTGCTCCTGCAACTGCCTGAGCCTATTTCTAATGCTTTCCCTTTCGGGCGGTCTGAGCCGATCATTTTCGGCTGGTCTGCGGCTTTCCCTTGCCTTGCGTTCCCACTCGGCAAGATCACGGATAACCCCTTAGCATTTTTGTCAAGCCCAAAATGCGGGGGCTCTCCGAGGTGCAATACATCCAGTGGATGTCTGTTATGCACCGACCGAAGCGGAGCGTAGACCCTGCCGGGGGCTTATCCAGGCGGGCGTTTGTCATTCCTTTGACTGCATCTGTACCTATAGCCCTGTCTCTTTTCCCACCGAAGAAAAAATCCACACTCCATTGAAATATTGCGGATAATCAAAAGTGACAGCATGGTGCAAGCATAATGCCTACAGGTGCAGGCACTTTTCACATTATTTCCCCTGTCGTGGTGTAGTTTTGATGTAGGCTTTGCCCCAAATGATGTAGAAATGGTGTAGGATTTCAAAAAATGATGTAGGAACAGTGTAGAAAAAATCTACACCAAAACTACACCATTCCTGCACTGCCCAAAGAAAAATTCCGGTTGATAACCGGAGAAGTCTGTGATACACTTATCTTGCGTGTAGGTATATCAAGACTCCGGTCTGGTTACTGATGGGGCAGCCTTTATGGCTGCCTCTTATCATGTCCGGACAGTTTTTACTTCCGGACGGTTCCGCAGGTTATTCCCTTCATTCATTGCCATGAACATCTCCAGCACATCCCTGTGTATGATTGCTTTCCGTCCAATCCACAGCACCGGGATTTTCTCCCATTCCACCAGTTTCCGCATGGTGTTCCTGTCGATGCCCATATATTCGGACGCTTCCTCTATCGTCATTCCAATTTTAACCTCTGCCATAGAAATATCCTCCCTCTTTTAGGTAGCAGTAGTAATTTATTTGTGATATACAGTTTTGTTCCATGGTATAACACGGTATACTAGAATACTTATTGGTAACAAAAATTAATGCCTTGGGGCAGAAAAGCAAGAAGCTCTGCTGACGGCGAGGCAGAGCTTCTTGTAAAGTTAAAGGCAAGGCTGCATTTACAGCATGTCATCCAATTAATCAAGATAGATGCAATAGGGCTGGCTATCCACGAATTCAAACACGCTCTAAGGAAATATAAAGATTTATTTCTTAACAGTTCCTAAGTATATTACTTGTCCTGGGAAGAACTGACAGGATAGCCATTCCCCTGTGCATCTGTAGTGATTTCATTTAGATGTTCATTTTTTGTTTTATGCTCCTTTTTAAAGGTGGTGCTGCTTTCCCAGACACCTTTAGGGACAGTATGGATTGGTTTGTCTTTTTCAGCCTGTTTCATATGGATACCTCCTTGATAATTTCCTGGAATTAATACGTTATACTGCTTAAGGATATTTTATAATAGGCTTGGACAGTAAACGAATAGTAACATTATATCCCTAAAAACAGAAAATATGAATGTTCAAATATGTAAAAGCTTTTTAGTGCTAATTTGCCTGTTTTTTGCTGAAACAGGGCAACAGCATTTACTTTTTACGGTTCATGGAAAGCAATGTCTTTCTAAATTTTTGCCAGGTTGTAATTTACAGAAAACTTTTGCTATATTGCAGAAAATAGGAAGATTTTTGCTTTCTCATACTACATAATACGAAAAATGTATGTAAAGATAAATTAATATTATTTGTTTCTTCAATTTATGATGCGATTGTCCATGAATCATCAAAAAGTAAATGCTGTTGCCCTGATAGATGGAAATAATTTAATTGTATTTTTAAATGCTACAAGATATAATAAAGTAAGAATGGAGGTGGATGGTATGGAGGTGTTGGAAAAAGAAGATATTTGTACAATAGAAGATATTTATGATTTACCGGATGGGATACGGGCAGAATTAATGGATGGAAAGATTTATTATATGGCGCCCCCAAGTTGGAGCCATCAAAAAATTTCCAGTAATTTACACAATCAAATATATAATTATATAAAGGAGAGCAATGGGCAATGTGAAGTTTTGGCTGCTCCATTTGCTGTATTCTTGGATGATGATTTGAATTATGCCTAAATCCGTGAGCCTTGCCACAAATTATTTTCTGTAACTCCATATAATTCCGGCACTTATACGTTATTTTATCGGATTGATTTTTTCACCTGCC
>CANSYK010000056.1 GCA_947651225.1 uncultured bacterium
CTGTCCGTCAGACCAGAGGTTTGCCATCCGGCTTCCTTCAGATTCCATCTCACGGCGGACACCCTTGCCATTGGCTGTAAGTTTCCCACTATCAGAGCCTTTACGGACTTACACCGATTAGATTACGCCCATGCTGGGCGAACTACGAAAAACCATCCGGCTATGCCGTCTGGCGCTGCAAGAACAGCTGCGAATAGTATCCATGGACAGCAAACACTATCCTTTTTCAAAAAAAGTGATAGACAAACAGGATGTAAAAAAGTTATACTAATAACAATTATTTAAGATTAACAGGAGGTAACACTTTATGGAACAGTCAAAAGTATTTTTTACTACTTTTAAAACAATAGGGCAGGAAAATCTTCTGCAGAAATTACACCGCCTGATGAAGTCTGCTGGATTTGAGAAGATTGATTTTACAGACAAGTATGCCGCTATTAAAATACATTTTGGAGAATATGGAAATCTGGCATTTCTACGTCCGAATTACGCCAAAGTAGTGGCAGATTATGTAAAAGAACTAGGAGGCAAACCTTTCCTGACAGACTGCAATACACTGTATGTAGGCAGCAGGAAAAATGCCCTGGATCATTTGGAAACCGCATACCTGAATGGTTTTTCTCCTTACCAGACTGGATGTCATGTCATTATTGGTGATGGACTGAAGGGAACAGATGAAGCTATTGTACCTATTGATGGGGAATATGTGAAAGAAGCCAAAATCGGACATGCTATCATGGATGCAGATGTGCTTATTTCCCTGACTCATTTTAAAGGACATGAAATGGCAGGATTTGGCGGAACTCTAAAAAATATCGGTATGGGCTGTGGTTCCCGTGCCGGAAAAATGGAACAACACTGTGATGGCAAACCAAGTGTAGGTGATGCCTGTATAGGCTGTGGCGCCTGCAGCCGTATCTGCGCCCACGATGCGCCAGTAATTCAGAATGGAAAGGCTTCTATTAACCATGACAAATGCGTAGGTTGTGGACGCTGCCTGGCAGTCTGTCCAAAAGATACCATTCAGGCAGATTTCAGTGATTCGATTGCCCTTTTGAATTATAAAATGGCAGAATACAGTCTGGCAGTCTGCAAAGACCGTCCTTGTTTTCATGTATCCTTGATCTGTGACGTGTCTCCTAACTGCGACTGTCATGCAGAAAATGATATACCAATTATTCCTGATGTTGGCATGCTTGCTTCATTTGATCCAGTAGCATTAGACAAAGCCTGTGCGGATTTGTGCAATGAAATGGCTCCTATCCAGGAAAGCATTCTTGGAGAAAATCTGGAAAAACACGGCAATCACGATGGACACGATCATTTCCATATGACCCATCCTGATACAGAATGGAAGTCCTGCCTGGCACATGCAAAAAAGATAGGGCTTGGCACTGATGAATATGAACTGGTGAGAATCTAAAAAAAGCAGTTGGCCAGACGCAAACACTCTCTGGCCAACTGCGATAAATCTACTTTACTTTTTGAAAAACAATAGCTTTTCCACCATTTTCATACGCATTCATATAGTAATCCATTGATAGGGCTTTTTTCTGGCTAATATTTTTGGAAACAAAATCTTTTTTCTTTCCATCTACAATTGTCCAGGATTTTTTATGGCATTTGGCATGTTCCATGCCAAATCCGTCTACCGATTTCATATAGCCTTTTGCCCCTGATACCTTGAGACGCTGGGAAGAATGATGCCATCCACTGACAATATATTCTCCATTTTTTAACAGTGGATAACCAGATCCTGTTGACTGCATTTCCGCAATGTGTACTACTTTGCTGCCACTATAGCTGTATACACTCGCATATACCGCATTTTTACTGCTCTTCATCCAGGCATCGGCTGTCGTAACTAACAACACGGGCATTCTGCCGTCCGAAGCATTAATAATCGCATAGTAAAGTTTTTTCTTTGTCTTTTTCTGTTGCTGTTTTGCGAACTGCAGGTATGACGACTTATACTTTTCTTTCCCGGCCGCATTTACGGCAACACTCCCTCCAAATACAGAAACTACAACAGAAAATACTAAAAGTGCTGCCAATCCTTTCCTGGTTACTTTTCTCTGAAACATAAAATATCCCCCTCAATATAATAATTATCAAAATTACTATTCGCAGTCCGCTTCGGAAAAATTAACATCTTATGTATAATCAAAACGATTTTAAGTTATTCAGAACCTGGCTGTGAATATAATTTCAACAAAAAACATTATAGCCCTCTTTTCTTTGAAAGCAATACAAAAACCAGAAAGTTAATACAACTTAATGTTAAATTAATATCTGTAACAAAATTGCAACATCATCTGCACTCTTCCCCCAGAAGTTTTTGTATCTTTGCCATTACAGCAGGTACCTCACCCACAGAATGAATCGCACACATCACCGTATCATCTCCGGCAATGCTTCCTACCACTCCCGGCACCTCAAGATTATCCACTGCTGCCGCTACTGCCATCGCCATACCGGAAATTGTCTTGATTACCAGAAGATTTTCCGCCTGATCCATAGAAAGAAAACCATCTTGCAGCACACGAATATATTTGTGAACAAGATGTTTTTCTTTTTCCTGCAACAGAGTATATTTCTGATGTATACCATCAACAGATATTTTTGTCAGTTTCAGTTCTCGTATATCACGTGAAATCGTTGCCTGTGTTACTGGAAAACCTGCCTGTTCCAAACGCTCTGCAAGCTCTTCCTGTGTTTCAATAGGATATTTCCCAATCAATTCAATAATTTTGGAACGCCGTTCTGTCTTCATCTGTTCCCTCCTAGTCCCCGTTCAGCTTTTCCCTCATCCTCTCATAAAACTCAATACCAGATAGCTTTACAATTTTTGTATCAGCATGCGGCACCTGCACTACAAGACGATCCCCAGAATGCAGTTCTCCCACATTGCGCCCATCTGCCGCAAAAACTGCCAGATCTTCACAAAAATCTTTTGTCTGGCCAATTTCCAAAGTAATCTTATCTTTTCCATCCAAGACAAGGCTTCTCTTATTCAGGGAATGCGCACAAATTGGCGTTACTACTATAGCATGAATATCCGGCGCCATTACAGGCCCACCCGCCGAAAGATTATACCCCGTCGAACCAGTTGGTGTTGCAATAATCAGTCCATCCGCTCTGTAAATATCTGCCAGTTCATCATTGATAAAGACCTTCACAGTAATCAACCGACAATCTCCTCTCTTACTGATTACCATATCATTTAAGGCATAGCAGGAAGAACGGCTGTCAGAGCCTAAAAACATCTGGCTTTCCTTTAGCATAATCCGGCTTTCTATCACATATTCCCCATTCAAAAGACGCCCTAATGCAGTATCAATATAATTTTGTTCCACTGTTGTCAAAAACCCCAATGTTCCTGTATTTACCCCAAGAATCGGAAGGTCACGGTGTACTAAATCAATCGCCGCCTGAATCATAGTCCCATCACCGCCTAAGACAATGGCACATTCCACATTTTCCGGAATCTTTTTTACATCTGTAAAATGGCGGATTCCCCTTGCCTGCCACTGCCTGTTTTCCAGTACAATGCACTCACAGTCTTTTTGCTTTAGACAGGATACAATATGTTTTGCCATCTTATCATTGGCATCTTTATCACTGTTTGTGATAATACAAAAACGCTTCATTTGCCGTCTCCCTCCAAAGTACCATGTGCCTTTTCTACTACTTCTTTTGCAAGTTTCCGATAACTTTCCTCCAAAAATGTTCCACCTTCCTCTGTTAATTTCTGATTGTTTTCTTCCAAAGAATTTCTATCTTCTGTCAGACCTTCCTCTGTTTGATCCTTTTTAAGATAGAGGAGATATTCAATATTGCCTTCCGGCCCTTTAATCGGTGAAAAACTAAGCTCCAGTATCTGAAATCCTGTATTTTGCGCATACTCCATAATATTGCATATCACTTCCAGATGTACCTTTTTATCCCGTACCACACCTTTTTTCCCGACTTTTTCCCTTCCAGCCTCAAATTGGGGTTTTACTAGACAGACCACACGCCCCTTCTCCTCCAAAAGTTCCCATACTGGTTTTAATACTTTTGTCAGGGAAATAAACGCAACATCAATCGAGGAAAACGCAATTTCCTCTTTTATTTCTTCCCGTGTCACATAACGTATATTAGTCTTTTCCATAGAAATCACACGTTCATCCTGACGAAGCTTCCAGGCAAGCTGATTTGTCCCAACATCAATTGCATAGACCTTTTTTGCTCCATTTTGCAACATGCAATCTGTAAACCCGCCTGTCGAAGAGCCCACATCCATACAAATTTTATCATACAAAAAAATTCCCCATTGTTCCACCGCTTTTTCTAACTTATATCCGCCACGGCTGACATATTTCATTGGTGTTCCTTTTACCTCAATCTGCGCATCCTCTGGAAAAGTACTTCCCGCTTTGTCCTCTCTCTGCCCATTGACAAATACATTTCCTGTCATAATTAGTGCTTTTGCCTTTTCACGGGATTCTGCTATTGCCCTTTTTACCAAAAGCACGTCCAGCCGCTCCTTTTTCTTATGCTCGCTCATTTTTCCCTTTCTGGTCTTTGCAGTTCCTTATTCTTTCTGCAATACTTTCCGCATCCAAATGATATTTTTTCTTTAACTCCTTTACAGAGCCATGTTCAATAAACTGATCTGGAAGTGCCACAATACAAACTGTCACATTTTTCCCATCTGTAAAACCGGTTCTGGCAGATTGTTCCGAAAAAAAACTGCCGTTTTGATACCATGCAGCAACAGCTTCCCCAAAACCTCCCCTCTGGATTCCTTCTTCTAATGTGACAATCACAGAATGTGTCCTGGCTATCTCCCAAAGCATTTCCTCATCCAAAGGCTTTGCAAAACGGGCATTCACTACAGAAACAGCAAATCCCTCTCTTTTTAAAAACTCTCTTACCTCCATTGCTGTCTCTACCATGCTTCCAATTGCTAAAAGGGCAACTTCTTTCCCCTTTACAATCCATTCACCCTTTCCAGAAACAATCGGCTCCCTGTTTCTTTCCAGTCCTTCATATGCCTTTCCTCGTGGATAACGTATTGCTGCCGGAGTATTCTGCTGCATCGCAAAATGAAGCATTTCCTCCATCTCCCATACATTCTTCGGAGCCATTACCATAAGATTTGGCATCTGCATCAGAAACGCTAAATCAAAAATCCCCTGATGCGTCTCGCCGTCACTCCCTACCAGTCCTGCCCTGTCAATTGCAAAGGTTACCGGAAGTTTGTTAAGACAGACGTCATGAATCATCTGGTCATACGCTCTCTGCAAAAAGGTAGAATAGACTGCCACAACCGGACGAAGCCCTCCTGCTGCCATTCCTGCCGCAAATGTCACAGCATGTTCTTCTGCAATGCCCACATCAAAAAAACGTTTTGGAAATTCTTTGGCAAAAAGACTCAACCCTGTCCCAAGCGGCATAGCAGCCGAAACCGCTGTAATTGCCGGATTTTCCCTTGCCTCCTCTACCATTTTCCGGCTGAAAATATCAGTATAGGTAACTACTTTTTCCTCCTTTTGCCGTTCCGTCCCATCTTTTACATAAAACGGAGCTACACCATGAAATGCTGAAGGATCCTTCTGTGCCGGAAGATACCCCCTGCCCTTTTGTGTAATGACATGCACAATAACTGCTTTATTCAGCTTTGCAGCACTTTGGAAAGCCATTACCATCCGCTTAATGTCGTGACCGTCAATCGGTCCAATATAAGTCAGTCCCATATCCTCAAAAAGCATTCCCGGAATCAACGCCCGCTTAATCAAATCCTTCAGTCCGCGGATTTTTACTGTCAACGCATTGCCAAGAAGCGGCAGCTTCTGTAATATTTTTTCCACATCTTCTTTTAAGCCCGTATAATTCGTATTTGTGCGGATTTTCCCAAGATAACTTGACATTCCTCCCACATTTTTTGAAATAGACATCTGATTATCATTTAATACAATAATAAGATTGGATTTTAATCGTGCCGCATTGTTAAGCGCCTCATACGCCATACCGCCAGACAAAGCGCCATCTCCAATAACCGCAAAAACCTTATGGTTTTCTTTACAGATATCCCTTGCCTTGACAAATCCTAATGCTGCACTAATTGAAGTAGAACTGTGCCCGGTATCCATTACATCACAGTCACTTTCTGCCCTTTTGGGAAAACCACTCATTCCATGATACTGACGCAGTGTGTCAAACCCCTCTTTACGCCCGGTCAAAAGTTTATGGATATAACACTGATGCCCCACATCCCAGACAATTTTATCCTCTGGCAGATTACAGCAAAGATGAAGCGCCATGGTAAGCTCCACCACCCCTAAATTAGAAGCCAGATGCCCTCCGGTGCGGCTGATCTTCTGTACCAGAAAACGACGTATTTCATGCGCTAACTGCCTGTACTCCTTTGGAGCAATCTCTTTAATATCATTTGGCCCATTTATCTGCTCAAGTAATTCACTCACAGCAACATCTCCTTATTTTTTTCGATGAATCAGTTTTACAATCAGCGTATTTAAATAGCCACTTTCTGCCGGAAAACCTGCAAGCAGCTCCAATGCCTTATTGGAATACTCCTCCACCGCATGTTTTGCCTTCTCCATTCCATAAAGCAACACATATGTGGTCTTTTCATTTTTCTCATCGCTAAGCACTGGTTTCCCAAGCTCTTTTGTAGTACTGGTAAGGTCTAAAATATCATCTTGTATCTGAAATGCCATTCCAACATTTCTTCCAATTTCTTCCAATGACTGAATTTCTTTTTTTCCTGCCCCCGCAAGTGCCGCCCCTGCCATCAATGCTGCCTCTAAGAGTGCACCTGTTTTTAACCGGTAAATAAAATCAAGCTGCTCCTTTGTAAGCGGCTTTCCCGTCTGCTCCACATCAACCACCTGACCACCTACCATGCCAAATACACCTGCTTTTTTAGCAAGAATAGAAAGTGCCTGTATAGGCGCTTCTTTCTTTTCTGCCTTTTCTACCCCCAAAACAGCAGTTTCATAAGCATAATTTAAGAGGGCATCTCCTGCCAGAATTCCCATATCCTCGCCAAACACTTTATGGGTTGTTTCCTTTCCCCGCCGGTAATCGTCATTATCCATCGCTGGTAAGTCATCATGTACCAGCGAATAGGTATGAATCATCTCCATTGCTGCCATAAAAGCATGTACCACTTCTTTTTCTTTTCCCCCAAACAGCTCATAGCTTTCCTGCAAAAGCATGGGACGCAAACGCTTTCCGCCAGCCATCAGACTATATTCCATTGCCTGAAAAATTGTTTTCTGCTCCGACATTTCCTTTGGCAGAAAATTCTTTAATACATCTTCAATCTCTGCCACCTTTTTCTGCATCTTTTTCTGAAACAGGTCATCCTCCAACAGCTTCATTTTCTCCTCCGTTTATCACCAGCAATTTTTTCTCCACTTTGTCAATGGAATCATTGCAGTTTTTTATCAATTTCATTCCCTCTTCATATTTTTTAAAGGATTCCTCTAATGAAAGTTCGCCTCTTTGCAGTTCATCAATAATTCCATCTAAGGCATCAAAAGATTCCTCCAGCGTCAATTTTTTTGCCATAATCCACCTCATTTCAACTTATAGATGCACAACACTCTAAAACATCGAAAGAATACCTGCTTTTGTCGTTCTTTTCAGGTTTGAAGTTTCCCTTCGCATGGTTCTTTCACGCTCTAGTGAAACTTCAAACCTTTCACGTTAGCGTCAGCTGTTCCATCAATAAATGACAGCTTAATCTGCTGCCCTTCTTTCAGGCTTTTAACAGAACGTATATTATTCCCCTCCATATCTGATACATAAGAATACCCTCCCTGCAGTTTATGCAGAGGGGAAAGCCCTTTTAATTCTTCTATATAAAGTTCCATCTGGTGCTTTGCAGACATCATTTTCTGTTCCACAAGATATTGCAGACGATCCGCATATTCTCCCAGATACATTCGCTTCTGTGCCAACATATCCTGCGGGCTGGCATGTCCCAGAACTGTTTCATATTGCTTTAATTTCATCTTCTTTAACTGCAATATATTTTCCATCTGCCAATTTAATGAATATTGAAACTCTTTTAATCCCATTTCAAATTCCCGAAAAGAAAATACGGCAAGTTCTGCCGCTGCTGACGGCGTTGGCGCACGCAAATCTGCCACATAATCCGCTATTGTTGTATCCGTCTCATGTCCGACTGCAGAAATTACAGGCTTACTGCAATCTGCGATTGCATAAGCAAGTGCTTCCTGATTAAACTCCCATAAATCCTCAATCGAGCCGCCGCCCCTGCCTATAATAATCGTATCTACATCTGTTGTTTCAAAATACTGCAACCCACGTATAATCGTCTGGTGTGCTCCCTCTCCCTGTACCTTTGCCGGATATAATAAAATCTGCATATAGGGATTTCTTCTGTGGGAAACGTTACAGATATCCTGAATAACCGCACCAGTCTGTGCTGTAACCACTCCAATTTTTTTAGCAAATTTAGGGATTTCTTTTTTCCGTCCGTCATCAAAAAGCCCCTCTGCTAAGAGGCGCTTTTTTAACTTTTCATATTCTTCGTATAACTTCCCGGCTCCCTCCTGTGTAACGGCAACCGCATACATCTGATATTTTCCATCTCTCTCATAGACACTGATATTTCCCTGCACAACAACACTCTGTCCTTCCTGCAGACGAAAATCAAGATTTTTTCTGTAAGAGGAAAACATAACACAGGATAACTGGGAAGACTTGTCCTTAATCGTAAAATAAATATGCCCTGATGTGTGGTATTTGCAATTGGATACCTCACCTTTCACCCGAAGACGCTGCAAGGCATAATCTCGTATAAACATATTTTTAATATACAAATTTATCTGTGAAACGGTACAAACCTCTTCCATATTACTTCCTCATGTATCGCCTTTTGCGACTCAAATAACGCTGTCTTAGAATTTCTTTATTCACTTTCTTTGACAACAGATGCCAACACTCCATTGATAAATGCGTAGGACTTGTCCCCTCCATAGAGTTTTGCCAGTTCCACCGCTTCATTAATTGCAACACTGTTTGGTACATTCTCATCAAAAAGTATCTCAAAAACTGCCAGACGCATAATAGTAAGATCCGATTTTGCTATACGGGAAAGCGCCCAGCCCTTCGCCTTTTCTTCTATTTTTTTATCAATTTCCTCCAAATGCTCCAAAACAGCAAGATACCGTTCACGAATCACTGACTTTGCCTTGTTCGTTGCGTCAGAATCCTCAAGCCCTTCTAAATAAAGATCTGCCTGCTCCATTCTATCCTCTTCCTGATAGAAATTTGTCTGGAAAAGCATAATATATACATTTTCTCTCGTTCTCTTTTTTGTCATTACATTGTACCTTTTCCGTTAGGAACTATAAATAATTAATTTACCAACTTGTTCATTTAATTTATTTGCAGTTCCTTACCTTTCAATCTAATTCCCATGCTGCGTCTTTTGCAGCATTTTTCTTAGTTTTGATTTCGCTTTGCTTCGCATGTTTTTTCATGCTCTAACGAAACTTCCAACCTTTTTTTCACACTATTCACTTAAATTTACTCCAGCAACGCGGATATTTACTTCCGGTACAATTAAACCTGTCATATTTTCAATCTGCTGGCTGACCTTTTCCTGTACCTGCTTTACCACCCTCGGAATACTGTAACCGTATTTCATATTTAATGCCATATCCACACGTACAATCCCTTCATCCATAATTACCTTAACACCCTTTGACATATTTTTCATGCCAAGTTTTCCGATTAACTCATTTGTGATATTTCCTGCCATAGAATAGACACCATCTACTTCATTCGCTGCCAGACTTGCAATCACCGCCACTACATCAGAAGCAATCTTTACCTCGCCAATTCCTGTTCTATCTTCAATATCTTCTGTTGTTTCCTGCTCATTGTTCATTACAATACCTCCTTTGGACATTAAACTTATCGGATCAAAACAAATGTCTGCGCTGCAGCCGTTTGTTTTTCTTCCTCTTCTCAGCTCAAAAATCCTGCCGCTCTGCGTCAGCCGTGCTTTGCACTCCCTAATTTTTTCGCTAACTTATCGGATCAAAACAAATGTCTGCGCTGCAGCCGTTTGTTTTTCTTCCGATAAGTTACATTATACCAAATTCCTTAGTATTTGCAATTCTTTTGTTACTCTTCCTCTACAGCAACAGGAGTGATTACTATTTTCTCTGCCGCAATTCCAGTTTTCCGTCTTACAATGTCTTCAATCTGTGCAATCTGCTGGTTGGAAAGTTCGTTAGCGCTTACTACAACATCGGCATTTCCTTCGCTAATACTGACCATGGCATCCGCAAAACCTTTTGCTTCCAACATCAGTTCTGCGGCGTTTTCTTTTTCTGATGCTTCTGTTATGGCTGCCACTTCTTTAACCGCCGCTTTTTTATCGGCTGACGCCACTGATTTATTATTGATAATTTCCATTAAAGTTGACTTATTTTTTGCACGGTTCTGCTCTCTGGATAATTTCGCAGAAGAAAAATAATCACCACTTAAGCTATTGGATACCATAACAGCTTCTCCTGGATTGTCTTTAGAAGCTACAACTTCCCCATCTTCATTTACTGTATAATCGTCACTGCCCTCATCTTCCGCAGACAAATCTGTTTTTGTATCGTCTTCTTCCTTGCTGTCTGCAGAAGTTTCTACGGAATCATCTTCTTCAGATTTTTTGTCATCAGACTCTTTTTTTGCTGACTGTTCTTTATTTTGGGAAGATACCAGACCACTTGTGCTAATCTCTTGCCCCGTAAAGTTTAAATATCCTGCCACCACAATCATAATTGCCAGCGCTGTGACAATAATCTGATTCTTTCTTACACCCTTTTTCACCTGAACCTCCAATCCCTGTTAACCATCTGTTAACAGCTTTCTTGTTACTATTTAGAAACCGCCTTAGCCGTTCTTTGTAGTAACGTTTTATTCCATTTTCATTACTTTAATTTTATGTGACTCTACCGGAAATAATGCCTGAATTGCTTCAATAATTTCTGTTTTCTTTTTTCCAGAATCGACTCCTTGTGCGACTACTACAACACCTTCTACCACAGGCGCCTGAACCTGAACAACATATGGTGTCTCTTCTCCATCTCTTTTAATCAGAACACTTTCTGCTTCTGTCTGGTGTTTTTCCTCCATGCGGCTTCCTCCTGATTGATCAGACTGTGTTGCCTCTTCACTGCTATTGTTGTCATCTTGTAAAGTAATTTTCTGTTCAGAAGAAGAAAGAGTAATCATCACTTCCACTTTTCCAATCCCTTCTACTTTAGATAAAATTTTCTCAGTAGCCTCTTCCTGCCTTTTTGCATACTGACTCATTGCTAAAAGAGCGGTATTGCTTTCCTGCCCTGCCATAGATTCTGTAACAGAAACGTTTTCTTCAGAAGCTTTTTCTTTTGGCGGCACAGATAAGACCAACAGCATAATTCCAGCCAGTATAATGATAATCAATCTCGTTACTCCGATTTTTTGTATCATTTCCCGAATTGCCTGTTTTCCTTTTATTTCCATATATGCACCCTGTCCTCCCCTATGACAAAATAACTGCATATCTGCTTTCGCAAAGATTTTGCTTTTTTTGAGGTATCTTCTTCTACTGCCTGTCGCTCCCCTTCCATCTGTACTGCCTCCACCGAAGGCTCTTTCCCATCTTCTGGCACTTGCTTTCTTGTAACCGTAATTTCTTCAATTTCCCACTCCTCCCCTTCTTTTTTTAACCTCACTCCCGCCTCTTTTACAGATACGCCATTTTGTTCTGCCATGACTTTAATCTGCTCTGCTGCCGTTTCCTGATATTCTTTTTCTAATAAATCGGCAAATTGACTGTCTGCAATCTGCATCTCCTCTTGAATTTCTGCCAGATCCATCTGTAAAAGTTTTTCCTCCAAAACTTTATACCACTCCGTTTCAAAGTCAAAAATAGAAAGAATCGGCGTCAGCAAAAGAAGAATCATAACAATTCCACTGAAAAACTGAAAATACTGGCTGTATTTCGGATTGGTAATCAATCCCCGCAAAGCAGATACAATAACAATATAGACCAGAATTCCCTGCACAAGCTCTTTCATCTTAATACCCTATCTTTCTCCATTTTAAATACTCTTCTTAAAATTACGTTGTGCCAGTCATTACACTCATAATAGCAATTGAAATCACGAACATCATACAACCAACAAATACTGCATAGCTCAACAACTGCAAAGATTCCACAACCGCCCCGATACAAGAAGTAATCCGCTTATCTGAAACTGGCTGAATCAAAGCATTTGTCACCTGAAACAAAAAACGGTTTACTACCAGGCGCAAAAGCGGAACCCCGCAATAAAAAACCACCACAATAACCCCAGCTACTCCTACAGAATTTTTCACGAGCTTTCCCGCACAGAGTACTGTACTTGCCACACTGCTAATCGTGCTGCCAAAACCTGGTATCGCTCCAGCCATTTTAATGACCATAGAATTTTCAATCTGAGAAGTAAGCGGCAGAATCATTCCCTGAATTACATTAATCCCCATCATAACACCAAACATTGTTTTCATAACAAATTTCACCGCATCATGAATCAGCTCCGCCATTTTTGTAAACATGTCCTGCTTAGAAAGCTGGTTTGCAATCTTTAAAAGAAAATAAATGTGAATTGCGGGAAGTGCAAATTTCACCAGAACATAGTCTACCAGAGCAATCATGGAAAGTGTAAACTGATAGTATACCCCTGATGCTACCGTTCCCTGCGAAAATGCCATCGTCATAAAATAGGAAGGCGCCAAAACTTTGATAAATTCTAAAAGCTGTGTCAGCGTCGTTTCCGCAATCTGCGCAACCTGCGTAAACGCACTTAAAAGCACAGAAAAAAACAGAATATAAACAGCATAAAAAGCAGTTTCTGCTACCTGCTTCCCCTGCAAAAAGCTAGAGAAATTGCTTAATACAGCGCCGACAACGGCAATCAAAATCAGATACACATACATTTTCCTCTCCTGTGTAAGGTTTGCAGAAAATCCATGAAAAAATGCTTCCACAAATGATTCCAAGGAAAAGGGAAACTGCCCCTGTATCATCTGTGTAACATAATCGGAAAAAGAAAAAGTACTATTTCCAAGCATCTGGTTCATCATATCCTGTATTTCATCACAAGACATCTCGTCCCATATACTGCCTGCCTCATCCATACCTGCTATCCTCCCTTTTGAATAAGAGTAATGAAAAACGCTGTTTTTTGCTGTCCTAAATCATTTTTCACACTATATACTGCTAATCGTTTCAATCAAGGTCATCAAAATTGGAATACTGACTGCTAAAACCATCAGTTTTCCATAAAACTCAATCTGTTCGGCAACGGCCTTGTACCCAGCATCACTGCACAGATTTGCCCCAAACTCCGCAACATAAGTAATCCCTATCATCTTTAATAAAATACCAAGATACATCGAACCATTCCCCAGATAAGACTCTACCTTATGGACCATTTCCACAATCTCTTGAATCTTTCCCAGAGAAAGCGATAACAGCAAAAGACAGGCTGCCATAATCACTAACATTCCAAACTCTGCCTTGTCCTTTTTTAATGGTATTGCCAAAAAAACTGCCATAGCGCCAATTACTGCAACCTTTAACATAGAAAGCCCCTTTCTGCATTTTTCCTTTTAGAGCATATTTCATCAGACAATTAATGGAATATAATCCCTTAAAAACTGTTACTAAGGAACTGATAATTCCTTATAAAGAAAACAACGTTTGAATCGTTTCAAACAGCTCTAAAATATAAGGAATTACCCATAAAAGCACAAGAATCAACCCTGACAGGCTTACCAAAAATGCCTGTTCGTCCCTGCCGGCATGTTTTAATACCTGTCCAAGAACTGATACCAGAATTCCCACTGCCGCTATCCTGAATATCAAATTAATTGTCATGTCTTCTGTCGCCTTTCTATTACTGCTTACAATTTTTCTTTCATGCCACTTTCCTAGCTTGCCTAAATAAGTGCCAAAGCCAATAAACACCCCATTGTAACGCCAACTACTAAACTCACCTTCGCCTTATCACGGTATTCTTCCCGTGCCTGTCCAATGATTATATGGAGACGCTCCTGAAATATTTCCAGAGTATGAAGCTGTGTATAACGATCCATATTGCCAAGATTTTCCCCAACTTCCATCAAAAGTTCCAAGTCCTCTTCCTGTAAGTTTCGAATCTCTGGAATCTTTCTGATTTCTTGCTGCCAGTGTTTAAAAAAACACTGGCCATCATATCCTTTCAAACCTCCTGCCATCCCAGACCAAAAACTGCAAAAATAACCACCCCGCAATGCCAGTTTGTCCAAAAGTTCAATCATATCACACCCCGAATATTCAATTTCTCCGTATAAAAAATGTAATGCCTGCTCTGCCTCCTCAAGCATGCGCAGCCTGACTAAATACCCTGTAACCGCATACCAGCCAAGACCACTGCAGCCACATACAATCAAACAGACACCAAGTAATTTCAACATGCTTCCCTGTTTGGCAGCGTCTTACCATCCTGACAAGACAGCAAGATACTTCCTCTCTCATCAAAAACAGAACTGATTTTTCCTACCATCCCTGGTTCCATTACAATATACCGTTCAAATACCCGTTCCCTGACAAGCCTTCCAAGCACTGGCTTATTTTTAATATCATCAATAGAATTGCCATGCACCGTTGCTAATAGATAAATTCCACAGTTCATCACATATTCCATGGCTTCCACGTCTTCACGTGAGCCAACTTCATCTACTGCAATTACCTGTGGTGCCATAGAACGAACTAACATCATCATCCCCTGCACCTTTGGACAGCCATCCAAAATATCTGTCCGACATCCGAGATCATTTTGCGGAATCCCCAGATAACAGGCTCCAAGCTCAGAACGCTCATCCACGACTCCGACTGTCATACCCGCAAATTCTTTTCTGCCATCTGATAATTGCCGAATCAAATCCCGAAGCAATGTTGTCTTTCCACAACGCGGCGGCGAAATAATTAATGTGTGAAAAAGCCTTTCTTCCTGCATCACATAAGGCAATATCCTGTTGGCACAGCCAATCACCTCATGTGCCAGACGGATATTCAGAAATGAAATATGCTTCATATTCTTCGCACCCTGCTTTTCCCAAATCATCTTTCCGGCAACTCCAACACGATGCCCGCCCTGTACTGTAATATACCCCTGCCTTAACTCCTCCTCAAATGCATACATAGAATAATTGCTTATGTATTCCATCGTTTCACGAATTTGCTCTCTGTTTACCAGTATAGAACGACCATCTTCCTTACTTAATCCGCCTCTGCTGTCCACAAAATACTCTCTGCCATCATAAACCACCAAAAACGGCGCACCAATCCGCAAACGAACCTCCTGCAGCTTTGAAAAATCTAACTGACATGCTTTTAATAACTTCCTTAAAGGAAGCGCTAAAATCCTGTAGATCTCCTCTGCCTTTTTTTCTTTTACTGCCTGTTTCACTTCCTCACCTCCCACTTTTCATAATATATGTGGGGACAGGCATAATTAGAACCCTCTGAAAATAAGGAATTTAAAATTTGATCTGCCGCTGATTGCAGCCATAATAAAAACTGCCCCTAAACAACTTACTGCTTTAACCTGTAAATCATTTAAGGACAATTTCTTAGATTTCATCAGATAAAAATAGATTGCTATAATAAAAAACAAGACATACCATACTTATGTACCATTCATTACGATATATTTTGTAATATCTTACTGTGTTCTTTAAGCACTCCTTTCATCACATCAATATCCGCCTGCATACTTTCTATTTTCTCGGCTTCCCTTTCATACTTTTTCGCAGCAGGAATAACGTTTTCAGCTATAAAACTGATATCCCTTACCAATTCATTTTCAATACGCAGTTCTATCGCTGTTATTCTTTGCTTCATTCCTTTGATCTCTGTCTGTATGCCGGCTATTTCTGTCTTCATTCCTTTAACCTCTGCCTTGACATCATTTATTTCATTATGTATAGGCTCAAGTTTCTCATCCAACATTGTTGACAATGCCAGCAAATCTTCCTTAGTTAATGCCATTTTATTACACCCCTTTCTTATTTACTCTCCCCAAAGCATCATACAGATATATTTTCTGAAATTCTCACATAGTACATATTGTAATTTGTTTGTGCATAAACACTATCATATCTCATAACAGTTGTCAAGTGTCTGATTGACAGAGCCCAGCAAGAAGAGAGAATTGAAAAACGGCTTGATTCATGGTATGATATAAAACGAGTATGTGCCAAACATCGGGAACCGACAAAAGTATAATCGGTGTGGTGCAACAGGATTGCGCAAGAATGGAGGATTTTTATGGAATACGGATTAATCGGAGAAAAATTAGGACACAGCTATTCGAAAGATATTCACGAAATGCTGGCAGATTATACATATGATATATGTCCGCTTACAAAAGAAGAATTTGCAACGTTTATGGAAAAACATGATTTCAAATCCATCAATGTTACAATCCCATACAAACAGGCAGTTATCCCCTATCTGGATGAAATGGATGAAAACGCCAAAGCGATTGGCGCCGTCAATACCATTGTAAACCAGAACGGCAAACTATATGGACATAACACGGATTTTTCCGGTTTTCTCTATATGCTGCAAAAACACAGTATAGAAGTAACCGGAAAAAAATGTATTGTACTTGGTGACGGAGGGGCCTCTAAGGCAGTCGTTGCCGTATTAAAAAAGCTTGGCGCCAAAGAGATTATTATTGTTGATATTGTTAAAACCGAATCAGCAATTACCTATGAAGAATGCTTTGAAAAACATACCAATGCTGAATTTATTGCAAATACCAGTCCGGTCGGCATGTATCCAAAATGTGATGCAAGCCCGGTTGACCTTACAAAATTTCCAAATTGTACCGCAGTTGCCGATGCAATCTATAATCCATTGGAAACCAAATTAATTACACAGGCAAAAGAACTTGGTATAATTGGCGTCAATGGCCTGGAAATGCTTGTTGCACAGGCATTGTATGCTGTTGAATTCTTTTTGGATACGAAACTGGATGAAGCCAAAATTGATGAAATATTCCAGAAAATCTATCAGGCGAAAAAAGAGGCAAACCATTAACGCAATTTCCTGATGATTAAAAAACCGGAGAGTGCCAGAAAGCACTCTCCCAAAAAACTCATCGATTAAATTATCTCAATAAAATATCTCCCTCTTTTGTAACAATTGTCAAATTGCCCTTCCCCTTACCATTTTTCTTGTAAGAATAACCATATCCTTTTACTTTCTTCTTACCAGTTTTCATATCTCCCAGTACAAGCATATCCCCATCTACCGCAACCGCAGTTATTGTCATGGCGTCAAAATATTTTTTTCCTATCTTGGCCACCAAAATATCCCCCTCGTCACAGTTAATTTGTAAATTTCCCGATACCTTCAAACCGCTTGCCAGAATATCCCCTTCTTTGGCAGTCACCTGCATATTACCTGACACGGTAAGTGCATTTACTACAAGATCCCCTTCTTTCAAATTTATTTTTGTTGCTCCTGAAACGTGCAAGCCAGAACTAACAAGATCCCCCTCCTCCATCTGAATATTCATATCTGAAAAATGAACCTGATTTCCGATGCTCAAATCTCCCTTTGTCACATGAATATTTTTTATCCCTGTTTTTGCAGGTAAATAAAGTATTACTTTAGAACGATATTTCCACTTCCACCAGTCATCTCCAAATCTCTGTTTCCTCTCCTTATTAGAAAGCCCTTTATACCCCGCTTCCTTTAAATGCAGCACACCATTTTTTACATTATATTGCAATGGATTTTTACTGTTTTTACAATAAACGGAATAAGAAAAACTACTTTTCTGCTTTTTTGTGGGCACAATTCTAAAATCAATCATATTCAAATCCGCTTCGATCCGGTGAACCGATGACAGTTGTTTATTCTTTCCCTCAAAAACCTTTCCGTTTTCAGTCGCAGCACCTTTTGCAGTAGCATGGCCATCCTGAAATTTCCCTGCCATACACAAAAGCAAGATAATTGCTATTATACTAAATATTTTTGTTCGTTTCATCCTCTTGTCCCTCCTATAATATTCCTTTTAAATCCTCAAACCACTTCTCCCCATGTTGTCATTCACGGCGGCACCACTCATAGCAACCTTCAAATTCCTACCTGACTACATTGCAGCCCATCACTGTATTAAAATATCACCTTCTTCCGTATCCCCTATTAGGCATGCCCCTGCAGAGCCACTTTTTTCATAGTGTCCTCCACTTTTTTTGCCTCCTAGAGAATGTGCTGCTGACAATTCCCCCTCCTCTGTATCCATCACTATTTTCAAATTAGAAAGAGAACTCTTTTTTATCTGGACGAAAATATCTCCATATTCACTCTCAATTTCAGCTTTCCCAGAAACTCCAAGATTAGAAAGCGATACATCGCCCTCCTCTGTATCGATCTGCAGCTTTCCTGTAACATTCAGTGCCGATGCAGAAATATCTCCACATTCCGTTTGAATATAAACCCCATCTGATTCTGTAAAATCAGAAATCGCCAGATCACCATCACAAAGGAGCAGTTCTATTGCCCCAGAAGCGGTAAGACTTGAAATACTGATATCTCCATCCACTGCGTCTATTTTTATCCCTTTTGAAACCTTTATCCCTGAAAAAGAGACATCTCCATCCGCTGTGTCAAGCTGTATTGCCCCCTTTACATCTATATCAGACACACTGATATCTCCATCTGCTGTATCAAGCTGCATTGCCCCTTTTACATCTATATCAGACACACTGATATCTCCATCCGCTGTATCAATCAGTAAATCTCCCGAAACAGATGTATCAGAAAAGACAATATCACCATCAGCTGCTTTTATTTCCAGTGTATTGCAATGAAGCTCTTTTATCATTAAATCACTGTCCGCCACATTCAGGACACAGCTCTTTAATACCATATCCAAAGGAACATGCAATGTAATACTGCTATAATACTTATTTTGAATTCCCGTATTCCGAAACCAGCCTTTCTGGGAAGGTGCCTTAAAATCCGTTTCTGTCAGTTTCAATGTTCCATTCTCCAGACTATAAGACAGAGGATTTTTGCGATTCATACAATACAGTTCATAGGACAGATAAAAATCCTTATCCTTTGAAGCTTTTATCTCCAAATCAATATAGTCCAGATTTGCTTCTATACTGCTCACAGACTGAAGCTTAAAATTGTCCAGTTCCCATACCTTTACGCCGTTTGAATCTGTACCAGTGATTTCCTTTTTTTCTTCCTGTGTCCCATTGTCACTGGTCCCTTGCATATCGCCAGCCTCCGTATTTCCTACATCTACTTTTATACCATCATGATTCGACACAGTTTTTATACTTCTAAAAAATACACTTTTTATATCTGCCAGATTTTCTGCCCTTATGTAATCCACACCGCCAAATGCATAGCCAATCCCTGTCATCGCAAATCCGCACAGGCAAAGTACAATTCCTGCAATTCCCAAAATTTTCATAAACCATTTCATTTTTATACCCCTTCTTTCTCCATTTTGAATGCCCTTCCCAAAATGGAGAAAGCATTCATATGTAATTTGTAAAAAACTTTCAAATTTTATTCCGCCCTTGTATGATAGCTCTTTGAATCATTTGTGTGCAGCGAAACAAAAGAAAACGCCCCAGTAAAATAACACCCATAAAAACCAAAAAAGCTCCACCAATTCCAAAATCTCCCATTCCTGCCATCATACAGGCTCCTGACAAAGAATGCGGCACTGCCATGATTCCATAAAGAAAATATTTTCCTCCCAGCCAGAACAGGGAAAGGCTGCCTAAAATACCAACAATGGCTACAGCCAGAAAGAAAAGAAAAATCATCAACAAAACAAGTAAAATACCAGCCGCTCCTCCAAAACCTGATTCTTTTAATAAAATTGACAGATAAGAAAAAAAGGTTCTCTTTTTAACCAGATTATTCCCGGAATTTTCTACCTCGTTCCCAGACTTAAAATTCTGATTTAAAAGATTATCCAGAATATCTGATGCTGCCTCTTTTGGCGTTCCAAGTTCCCCCATTGCACGCTGCTCACCAACCTCCTCAAAATATTCTGTAAAATATTCCATTGCATTTTCATAATCAGGTTTTGGTAATTTTTTCAAATACTTCCTTAGCTGATTCAAATACTCTGACTGGTTCAATTTCTTATCCTCCCTTCTATAATTCCATCAATCAGATCACGATAGGATTTCCACTCTTTCTTCAAAAAATCCAACTGCTCTCTTCCCTGCTCCGTAATAATATAATATTTTCTTTTTCTTCCCTGATATTCCCTGACATAAGTAGTTACATATCCATTATTCTCTAACTTTCTAAGAATCGGGTACAAGGTAGACTCCTTAATCTGGGAAACCATTTTTATCGTCTGGCTGATTTCATAGCCATACGATTCTTTTCCATCCAATATAGATAGAATCAGACATTCAATCAATAACGCAGAAATCGGATAATACATATCATCTCCCCTATATATAAAATTTTTATATATAACTTTTCTACATATTACCATGACCAGTGAGAACTGTCAATACGGAAACAAAAAAGCAGCCAGAAGAATCACTTCTCCTGGCTGCATCTTTTCATTATATGAATCATTAAACTCTCTTTAAATATTCACCGGTACGTGTATCAATCTGAATCTTATCACCCGTTTCCACAAACAGCGGCACATTGACCTGTGCTCCTGTCTCAACAGTTGCAGGCTTATTTGCACCCTGTGCTGTATCGCCCTTAAAGCCTGGTTCTGTTTCCGTAATCTCTAACTCAACAAAAAGAGGCGGTTCAATGGCAAATACCTCTCCATTATGGGAAAGCATCTTAACCATCTCATTTTCTTTCACGAATTTTAAAGAATCACCGACCTGATCTGCTGTCATATCAATCTGATCATAAGTCTCTGTATTCATAAAATGGTACATATCATCACTGTATAAATACTGCATATCAGAACGGTCAATATGCGCCTGTGGACATTTCTCTGTCGGACGGAATGTCTTTTCAACCACACCGCCATTTTTAATATTTTTCAGTTTTGTTCTAACAAAAGCTGCGCCTTTTCCCGGTTTTACATGCTGAAATTCAATTACCTGATATACATTTCCCTCAAATTCAATTGTTAAACCATTTCTAAAATCTCCTGCTGATACCATATTATAAAATCCTCCATTCCTGTATCCATTACAACATATTGTACTATATTGAGCGTTTGAATCCTGCGACAGGCAATTTCCAAACACGCTCTAGTCTACCTCATTTTCCCCGCCATTTCAAGCCCTGATTGCAGTTCGTTACTATTCACGGCTATTCTAAATATCATGCGAAAAACTATTGCAATGCCTCCACAACTCTCTCAGCTACCTGTCTTGGGGTAAGCCCGTCCGTTTCAATACAGACATCGGCTGCCGCCTGATATTTTGGCTCCCGCTCCTCCATTAACTGGCGGATATAAGGGACATTCATATTTCCATTCAAAAGAGGGCGCTGCGTACTGCTCTTTACATGGGAATAAATTGTTTCCGGTGTTGCCTGTAAAAAAACAACCGTTCCGCTTTTTTTCATTTTAGCAACATTTTCTTCCCGCATTGCCATACCACCGCCACAGGAAACAATACACGCCTCCTGTTTTGCCAGAATGTCCAGTATTCCTGTTTCCTTCTGTCGAAAATAGGCTTCACCAGATGTTTCAAAAATCTCTGGAATGCTTCTCTGTTCCATCTCAACAATCATAGCATCCGTATCTGTTTCTTTTATATTCAGCTCCTTTGCAAGTTCTCTTGATGTACTGGTTTTTCCAACTCCCATAAACCCGATTAAAAAAATATGTTTCTGTAATTTTATCATGGCTGCCTCATTTCGTTCTGTCAATATTAATCGTTCTCATTCCATATGCAAAGCCTGCAGCCCCTGACGAAGCTGCGTCACTTCAATCTGCCCTGGTGCGCTTGCCTTCCCCATACAGCCAAAGGTAACTGCCGAACCAAAAGATTCTCCCACCATACGTGTCACCTTGCCAAGCGCTCCCATAGCCATTGTAATAATCGGCTTATCTGCCATTAACCTGCCAGCTAGAAGTGTCGTTTCCATCAGACAAATTACATCTTCTGGCTCCTTTGGCATAACTGCTATTTTAGGAATTGCCGCACCAATTTTCTCAATAAAAAAGATTCTTTTCAGAATTTCCTCTCTGGAAGGCGTTTCTTCAAAATTATGGAATGAACCAATTACCGTCACATTCTCTGATAACTCTTTTATCAACTGCCGGATTGGTCCATTACAGGAGTCTGCCACTTTCCATTCCTTCCGCTTCCGCTGCAGCTTATCATAACCTCGAAATACTTCCACATCAACCAAATCCACACAGCCGCTTTTTGCCACATGGCACAAAAGCTGCTGATATGTTTCCAGGCCAATTTCTTTCTCCCCACCCTCCTTTGCCGTCCGAAACGTAAAGAGTACTGGCAGTTTCCCCAGAATACTCTGCAAAAGACTGGCAGTTAAAGCTGCTTTTTCCAGACTATCTATTTCCTCATAAAAATCCGCACGCCACTCCACCAAATCAACAACTTCCCGGTCAATCTCCTGCGCACAGTTTAAAATCTGCTCCTGCGTTGTTTCAACAATGGGAACACAGATTTTAGGAAGTCCGGTTCCAATTTTTATATCTTTTACCTGAATCATATATTTCCTCACATTGGATTTGGGGGCTATTATTCATCTTTTAACGTATCCTTTACCCCCGCCACAATTGCTGATACTGCTGCCACCACAACAACAACCGCAATGATTACTACTGCAATTACACCTGCCACAATTGCCATTTGCCACACCCCCTTCCCTTTACTCTTGGAAAAAACGCACTACTATTTATGGCACAATTTCCTAATGATTGAAAATAAGCTGCCTGCCCTCTGGCAGACAGCCTAAAATTTCTTTCTATGAAATTTGGAAACAAAAATTAGTTGTTAATCAGCTTCTCATCATCATTATTCCAGCTATACAGCTTACGAACTTCTTCGCCGATCTTCTCAGCAGGATGCTCCGCAGCAAGCTTTCTAAGTGCTTTAAAGTGAGCCTGCCCGCCAGCAGGTGACATGTCAAGCAGGAAGTCTTTTGCAAAAGAACCATCCTGGATATTGGCAAGAATCTGCTTCATTGCCTTCTTGGTATCTTCTGTAACAATCTTAGGCCCTGTAATGTAATCACCATACTCTGCTGTATTGGAAATAGAATATCTCATTCCCGCAAAACCAGACTGATAAATTAAATCTACAATCAGCTTCATCTCGTGGATACACTCAAAATATGCATTTCTTGGATCATATCCTGCCTCGCAAAGTGTTTCAAAACCAGCCTGCATCAGTGCGCATACACCACCACAAAGTACAGCCTGCTCACCAAATAAATCTGTCTCTGTCTCTGTACGGAATGTTGTCTCAAGAACACCAGCTCTTGCCCCGCCAATCCCCAATGCATAGGCAAGTGCCTTTTCCTGTGCCTTTCCTGTAGCATCCTGATGTACAGCAACAAGACAAGGAACACCCTTTCCTGCCTGATACTCGGAACGTACCGTATGTCCAGGTCCCTTTGGCGCAATCATTGTTACATCAACGTCTGCCGGTGGGATAATCTGGTTAAAATGAATGGCAAAACCATGGGCAAACATCAACATATTGCCTGCTTCCAGATTTGGAGCAATATCTTTCTTGTACATATCTGCCTGCTTTTCATCGTTAATCAGAATCATAATAATATCTGCCTGCTTTGCAGCCTCTGCTGCTGTATATACCTGAAATCCCTGCTTCTCAGCCTTTGCCCAGGACTTGGAACCCTCATAAAGTCCAATAATAACATTGCAGCCTGACTCCTTTAAATTAAGCGCATGTGCATGTCCCTGGCTTCCATAACCGATAATTGCGATCGTCTTACCATCTAAAAGAGATAAGTTACAATCTTCCTGATAAAAAATTCTTGCATCTGCCATTTTCTTTTTCCTCCTATATTAAATACAATAATTTATGCAAAGCGCATGTCTTGTACGACCGGGCGTTTTACTCTTATTCTACCTCTTCAAACATATCTTCCGCACCACGGCTTAATCCCGCAATGCCTGTCCGAACCATTTCTTTAATCTCATATCCATCCAGAAGTTTCACAAAAGCGCTCAGTTTATTCTGATTGCCCGTCAATTCAATCATCAGCGTATCAATCCCAACATCTACAACTTTAGCACGAAAAATCTCTGCAATTGCAATTACAGCCGGCCTCTCTTCCGCAGTTGCTCCAACGGTTACCAGAATCAGCTCCCTGCATACCCTGTGGCCGCTTTTTAAAACCTTGACACAACGGACATCTTCTAACTTCGCAACCTGTTTTTCAATCTGGTCAAGCACCTGATCCTCCCCATGAACAACAACCGTCATACGGGAATAGGCAGAATTCTCTGTTTCTCCAACGGTCAGGCTATCAATACTGTATCCTCTGCGACTAAATAATCCGGAAACCCTGCTAAGTACACCAGATGTATTGTCAACCAGAATAGATAATACACGTTTATTCATATGACACCTCTTTTTCGCCTTGCGGCAGTTTACATGATATTTTACAGCATCAAAAAAACGATGCCTTTTAATGCCATCTTCGATTGTAACAATATGTAATACTTTTGTCAAGGTTCTTTCCAAAGAGAACTATATCTCTATCACTTCCGTTATTTCAGGAGAAATCACAAAGGATGAGATCATTTTGTCATAGCAGTCTTCACACATCAAAAAAGAGTGCAGGGTAATATCTTTTTTTGAAAAATATCCCCACTCTTTTTTCCCTTCAAAAACATCTTCCCTTAAAATATCATTTTCCATCTCAAGCTTTTTTCCGCACGCATTACAAAAAAGTTCTTTTCTCATATTCATCCGTTGTCCCCTCCATTCCTTTTTCCTACAAAAAGTATAACGAAACCCCACAATTTTGTATAGTGGAAAAGCTTGGATTTCCTTTTAACATAAACTGTTCCAATCAGTATTCCCAATTTCACACCGCATAATTACAGCATCTTCAGTTGGTGCATGATAATATCCTTTGCGAATGCCAATTTTTTGAAATCCAGTTTTTTCATATAAAATACTGGCAGAAACATTACTTTCCCGTACCTCTAAAAACAGCTCTACTACCCCTTTCTTTGCAGACTGTCGGATTCCTTCCAGCAAAAGAACCTTTCCAATCCCACGCTTTCGGCAAGAAGAAACCACTGCCATATTACAAAGATCTCCTGTTTCACCAGAAAGCCAGATACCACAATAACCTGTTAATCCTGTCTCATCTTCTTCCACAAGATAAATCGTATGTTCCGATTGCAGTGCATCCTGAAAACTTTTTTTACTCCAGGGCTTTGAAAAAATCTCCTGTTCTATTGCTGCTACAGCATCAATATCCTGTTCCCGCATCTGGCGGATCATTCCTTTTCCCTCCCTGTCAGCCTTCCTTTTCAACACTTTGCTCCCGAAGCCTCTTTGCCCGTTCCCGCTCTGCCTGCGACTGGCGCAGGTAGACTGGCGTATGCTCTTTTGCCTCTACACCTTTCCCCTGTTCTAAATACAAAGCGCCCAAAGCAGCAACTGCAGCGGCACTTTGCCTGTTCAGATGCAACGGCGCAATATCAAAGGTAACGGTTGTTTCTTTTTGCAGAATTTCCCGATAGACTGCTGTTCCATCTCCGAGATAATGTACCTTCTCTCCTAATCCATTAATCTTTTGAAGTATTTCAGACAATGCTGTCGCTGTCTGTGGTATAACACACTCTAAGGTTCCATCTTTTGCAAAACGGTATACCCCTGTGTAGACCTGATTTCTCCTGGCATCCATAAGCGGACAAATTACCCCATCGGCACAAGCAAGCCGATAGGCAAGCCCTTCCAAAGTCGGTACAGGAATCACTGGCTTTTTTAACGCAAGGGCCATTCCCTTTGCTGTCGAAGAACCAATCCGCAATCCAGTAAAGGAACCTGGTCCTTCCGATACAGCAATGCCATCCAGTTCTTTCAGCGCAATTCCTGACATGATAACAACCTGGTCAATCATTGGCAAAAGTGTCTGCGAATGCGTCTGCTTATTATTTACTGTAAACTCCGCTACAAGAAGGCCGTCTACTGTTACAGCAGCCGACGCAACCAGCCCAGAGCTGTCTATTCCTAAAATTTTCATATGCGTTCCATTCCTTCTATTACAATTTCCCGATAATCAAATCCCTGCTTAAGATTCTTTGCAATCGTTACCTGAATCGTCCTGTCTGGGAGAATTTCCTGAATCTGTTTCGCCCACTCAATCAGGCAGACTCCTTCCCCATAAAAATAATCTTCATACCCGATTTCTTCCATCTCCTCAATGTCAGCAATCCGGTATACATCAAAATGGTAAAGCGGAATCCTTCCCTCTTCATAAACCTGCAGAATTGTAAATGTAGGACTGGAAATCGGTTCCTCAATTCCAAGTCCCTCGCCGATTCCTTTTGAAAAAACAGTCTTTCCAACACCTAAGTCACCATGAAGTAAAATCACATCTCCCGCTTTACAGAACTTCCCAAGCCTGCTTCCAAGCTGTAAGGTATCCTTTGCAGAAAAACTTTCATATACCTGTCTACTCACCCTCTGCGCCCTCCTCTGCCGCTTCCTCTTCCTCTGGCACATAATCTTTATACTTTTTCATCTGCTCTGCAATCAAAGAACACATCTCATCATATCTTTCCATGCACTGCCCCTTTGGAAAAATAAAAGCACGGACTGGCGACATATAAAGATAAATTCCCTTTTTCGCATAAACCACCTTGCGAATGTCATACCATTTTACCGCCACTTCCTGTCCCTCCTGGCTCACACAGATTCCATCTTCTGATACTGTGTAATGAAGCGCTGCATTGATATTTTCACTTCTTTTAATCTGTGCCTTGCACTTTGCATAAAGCATAAGCGGTTGGATTATCGTAAACAAAGAGGCAACAAACAGCAAAAGCAGGCTGGTTGTCGTGGAATAACTGCCAAGTGTCATCATACACGCCACAATACAACCAACGCTGATTAGCAAACTAAAAATCCCGGAAATGCTAAAATATGTGTGCCGCATCGTAAAGGAATACAATTCCCCTGTCTGTAATGTTACATCAAAATCAATCTCTTTCATCTCTAAACTCTGCTCCATTTCTTAAGTAAAGAACTATAAATAAATTATTGTCATTATTTACAACCATAAATTATTATATCAAAAGAAATAAAAAAAACAATATACCAAATCCCCTGTTTTATGCTATTACCTTCAAAAATCAGACAAAAATAACAAGATTTTACTCTAC
>CANSYK010000057.1 GCA_947651225.1 uncultured bacterium
ATTTTCTTTGGTCAACTCCCTTTACACTTTAAATTATACAGGAAGCTTTCTTGCACTATATTCAAAGTTGCTTTTGACCCTTTTCCAATATTTAGGAACTGCAGGAAAATAACTGCTACTGTTCCTTACCTGTACATATCACGCATTCTTTCAATCAAAAGCTTCATTTCTTCCCGGATTTCCTCCGGCTCAATCACTTCCACCCTGTCACGAAAAGAAAAAAGCCATTCAAACAGATAATCTTTATTGGCATAGTTTGCTTGAAATAACAGTCTCCCATCCTTCTGTTCCACATAACACCATGGTCCATATTCTTCCACAAGCTTCCATTTGCATTCCGGCTGAAATAAAGCTTTTATTTCTATTCCTCCTGGAAATACTTTCACATCCCTCAAATCCGGTAACGGACACTCCCTTCCCTCGTAAGTATGCCCATTCGCATTGATTTCTTCCATGCGGTTTAGTTTGAACAGGCGGAAATCCTCTCTCTTTTTACACCAACCCCATACATACCAGTCTGCCCACTGAAATATCAGGTAATATGGCTCTATTTGGCGTGTGCTTTCCCCTTTTGGGGAATAATAATAAAAATCAAGTTCCAGCCTCTGCTCAATGGCGCTTCTTATTACTTCTATTTTGGATGCCAGTGCATTTTTATACCAGGAGGAAAGGTCAATCAATACAGACTGATTTCCTCGCATAAAATCAGAAGAACCCACAGACAGCTTCTCCATCAATTGGACATAACGGTTTGTTCCATTAACACTGTCCAGACTTCTAAGACCTGCCAAAATATCCTGCATTTCTTTGTTTGTAAACAAAGTACGGTCCATTTTGAAACCGTCCATGATAGCAATGCCGCCTCCCTGCCCCTGCGTAGTGACAATGGGAATTCCCGCTTTGCACAATTCCTCAATATCCCTGCTAATCGTTCTCCTGCTTACCTCAAATCGCTCTGCCAGCTCCGGCGCAGTCACCTGCTCTTTTTGCAGTAAAATGGTTAAAATCCCAATTAATCTGTCTATTCTCATCTCTTTTCCTTTCCTGCCTATCATAACATTGCAAACATGACACCAGTACGTCGTGTTCTGATTGTACCATAAAAAATATTCTACTGTTACTATTCACATTCTACTTCTGAACCCAGTCGCCAATAATAACCTAAAAAAAGCTGAAATCATTGCACTTATGAAGATAAACATTCTTCGCAACTTGTTCATTTAATTTATTTACAGTTCCTTAGTTCTTGACATTGATGTTACATTAATCTATAATTAAACCACCAGTTTAATTATAAGGAGGTGGTATGTATGGCAAGAAGAAAGAAGGAACTGCAAAGTGTGCATAGAAAAAATATTGCAATCGTTGCAGAACAATTATTTATAAAAAAAGGAATAGAAAACACTTCTATGAATGATATTGCAAAGGCATCTGGATATAGCAAAGCAAGCTTATATGTATATTTTAAAAACAAAGAGGAACTTGTTGGAATATTAGTGCTGGAAAGTATGCAGAAATTATATGATTACATAAATTCTGCCTTAAAGCAAACCAACGATTCTAAAGAACGCTACAAAAAAATTTGTAACGCTTTAGTAAAATATCAGGAAGAATATCCCTTTTATTTTAAGATGGTACTTGAAACCATTAATATTGATTTTGAAACAACAGCTTTTTTACCTGAAGAAAAAGAAACCTTCTTAATCGGTGAACAAATCAATAATTTATTGGCTGTTTTTTTGGAAGCTGGAATAGAGAAAGGGGATTTTCGGTCAGATATTGAAATTTTACCAACCATTTTTTCCTTTTGGGGAATGCTGTCTGGGCTTATCCAAATTGCAAACAATAAGGAACCTTATATCGAACAATCCATGAAAAAAAATAAGATGGAGTTTCTTTCATATGGGTTTGAAATACTTTATCATTCCATAATTGGAGGTTGAATCATGAAAAGAAAATTACTTGCAATACTTGGCAGTCCACATAAAAACAGAGCAACGGGAAAAATGCTTGATTATGCTATAAAAATTGCAGAACAACAGGGATATGTTGTTGATTATATCAATTTATATGAAAAAAATATTGCTTATTGTAAAGGGTGTCGTGCTTGCATAAAATCGCAAAATTGTGTCGTAAAAGATGACATACAGGAAATTTCAAGATTGCTAAAAGAATGCAGCATTGTAATTCTTGCCGCTCCTGTTTACTGGGCAAATGTGCCCGCAGTCGTTAAAAATATGTTTGACCGCCTTTTAGGAGTTATGATAGAAGAAACACAGACTTTTCCAAAACCAAGATTTTCAAACGAACAAAAATATATTCTTTTTACTGCATGTAATACGCCAGCTCCTTTTTCAATGCTTTTTGGACAAAGCACTGGAGCAATCAGAAGTATGAAAGCAGTTTTTAACACATCAGGAATGAAATACGGGGGAAGTTGTGCATGGACAGGAATGAATAAAACTATATTTCCTAAACACTTACAACGTAAAATCAAAAGGATATTTGGTAAAATAAAATAGAAAGATGGGAATGTTATATGGGAATTTTTTTCGGCATTTTATGTTTAATTTGTTTTTGCCTGTTATCAGCAAAAGCAGTAACCGCAAAATTGCGTTTAAAGAAAATAGACAGGGCACTAACAATAGTTCATAAACCTGTTAGCGTATTTCTTATTATAATGTGTTTTATACATATTATTTATGTTGTCCCCATACTGATAAACCGCAATGAACTTGTGATACTTTCAGGAATTGCCAGCGTAGTGTTTATGATCCTGTTGATTTGCTTTTGCCATATCATAAAAGGCCGAAAGAAAAAATTATTGTGGCATAGAATATTGACTATTCTTATGGCAATAAGTATTACAGGACATTTCATGGCATATATAATAGATTTTAACAATTATCAAAAGAACATTGCAAATATAGGATTTGATGATATTAACTTTGTAACCGTACAAGATGGAATATATAAGGGAAAATATGATGCAGGCTATATCTATGCCAAGGTAGAAATAAAAGTCAAAGATGGCATAATTATTTCAATTAATCTTTTGGAACATAGAAACGAACGAGGGGCAAATGCGGAAAGTATTATTAACGATATAATATTAAAACAAAAAATTGATGTAGATACAGTAAGCGGAGCTACAAACTCCAGCAATGTTATAAAAAAAGCGATTGAAAATGCAATAAAATCAGGAAATTAAACTTCTATTCCAAAAACAGGGGAGTGTAAAGCAATTTTCAAACACGATCTGGTAAACTATAATGAATAAGAAACAGCCTGGATATCCCCCTGTTCTTTTCGGATTATCCAGGCTATTTATTTCATGGCAAGTTTGCGCCTGATGTACTGACGTCTCCCACCGCACTTTTGATATCATACTATGCAAAAATGACAAAAATGTTGCAAATCCATTTACAATATTTGGAAAAACAAAAGCTACTGTTTTTGCAGCGCCAGACGGCAATATATCTCTTCATTTTTTTCACATCTTTTAAAATTTATGATAATCGGAATCTGGAAATGTTAAAATCATCTTAGTACATTCTCCCTTTTCCGATTCACATGAAATCCCGATTCCCAATTTTTCACAAAGCCTCCGGCATAGATACAAACCTATCCCGGTAGCATTATTGTTTTCCATTCGCCCGTTTTTTCCGGTAAAGCCTTTTTCAAAAATTCTGCTGATTTCTTCCTTTAAAATCCCACAACCATTATCTTCCACAGCAAGAGATTTCTGTTTTACCCCTTCTTCTACATAGATCCTAATCTTTGCATCAGCCTCTCTTCTGTACTTCATACTATTTGAAAAAATCTGCTTTAGTATAAACTCCACCCATTTTTCATCTGTTGACACTATCGTATCCGCCATGTCCAAATCTATTTGAAACCCACACTGCATAAAATGTCTTTTTTCTGCACGGATAGCAGACAATACAATTTCCTTTAAATTAACCGGATGTATCAGATAATCCTGATATACCTGCTCCATCCTGACATAGTACAATGCTTTCTCCACTTCATTCTCAATTTCATCTAATTCGGACAGAATATTTTTTGTAAAATCTTCTTTATGATTTTCACAAAGTAGCTGTACTGCTGTAATTGGTGTTTTTACCTCATGTATCCAGCTTTCAATATATTCCTTATATTCTTTCTGACTATTTTCCAGCTTATGTATTTCTTCAATCACAGATTTATTCGACTTCCTTAACACTTCCCAATATAATTTATCCTCAAGCCTGTAGCCAGGTTTCATAACCTCAGCAATCAGATACCTCTGTGGTAGTTCTTCCAATACCATTATCAATTCCTGAAAATATTTTCTTCGAAAAAAATACTCTGTCAAAAGAAAAATCCCTAACACCAAAATCCAGACAATAACAATTAAAAAAATAACAGCACCTGTATTCCCCAAAAGCAATAAAAATATTGATAAAACCAGCATTGCAGCCGCATTTAAAAGCACTACCCCGGCCTTACTTTTGCAATAATCCCCAAACCTCATACGATTCCCTTCTCTGGTTCAGATACACTTTAAATACGGTACCCAAGCCCACGTTTCGTTTCTATAAATTCCAACGCTCCTATTTCATTCAGCTTCTTTCGTAAACGGGTAATATTAACGCTTAATGTATTATCATCAATAAAAACCTCATTATCCCATAAAAAATCAATCATATCCATTCTGGAAACAATTTCACCAGGATGCTGGTACAGACAATGAAGTATTTTTAGTTCATTTTTTGTCAGCTCCCTTTTATGTACCCCTTTTGAAATCTGTGCCGATGCAATATCCAGTAAAACCCCCTTATATTCTGCCTTCATAGAATCTGTATCTGGCTTTCCAGATGTCCTTCGCAGTACCGCCGCAATCCGAGCCATTAAGACCGGAAGCTGATATGGCTTAGAAACATAATCATCCCCTCCACGTAAAATGCAGTTTAGCTCGTCCATTGACGTACTATTTCCTGTAACAAAAATAATCGGCACTTGAGATATTTTTCGTATTTGCTCACAAATACCCAATCCACTTACACCAGGAAGGTTTACATCTAATAAAACCAAATCAGGACTCTCACTTAAAATATCTTCCACCACGTTTGAGAAATCCTGAATCGCCACCACCTTATAGCCAAAAGCTGACAAATAGCATTCCAACTCTCTGCGAATATTTTCATCATCCTCTATGATAAGAAGTCTTTCTTTCTCATACATTTAAACCTCCTCGTCAAAAATGGCTATGCATTTCTACATAACCATTTGTGTATTAACTTCATTAGAATTGCTAACACTTTTAGCAGTCCACTTTAAGGCAGGACTCTTGCTTTTTGCAAGATGTCCTTCTCACTTTGTGGGAGTGCAGATTGTAAGAATGAATTTACAAACACGCTCTAATAGTATAATACCCTATTTATAAAAATAGTCAACTTTTTTGGGCAAAAACAGACGAATAATACGAAAACCAATATAAACACTGCATATATCAAGGATTACACTAAAAATTACATCCACTAAACCCATCCATGATATAGGCTATTTTTGTGGCATTGATTGGTTTTGTCAAGAAAATCCTTGAATTTAGTTAACACATGGACAGTAAGGAAACCATCCCAAAATACAAAGCCCATCTCTTTTTCTGTTGTCAGAACAGAAAGTTGACGGTATAATAAGGATAAAATATTTTACCTTACAGCTGGGGAGATATTTGTGAAAGGACAAAACAATATGCAAAAAAAGACACCTGATTATGATAATGTATTTAAAACTATGAAGAGCAAACATAAAAGATTGTTTATTTCTGTAATCAACGATACCTTTGGGAAGAATTATCCAATGGATGCAAAGGTGGAAATGTTACCTTCCGAAGGATACCTGACCGAAAGCGAGACTGTAAACGGAAGTAAAGATATTGAAGAGCAGATTTCAGACTTTGTGATTAAGATTGAAGGTGAAATTTATCTTCTGGAATGCCAGAGCTATGATGATGGTTCTATGGCTATTAGAATTGCGGAATATGCTTTCATTGTGGCAAGGCAATTTGCAACATGGGATATTGGCCATGCAACGATTCCTATGCCAAGATTTTCTGTGATTTATGTCAAGCGGACAGAAAAAACCCCGAAAACAACAACGATTACTTTTTCATTTCCAGATGGGCAGTCAGTCAATTATGAGTCTGCCAATGTAATTCTGGAGGAATTTACAAAGGAATACATTGTTGAAAAGAAGCTGTTTCCTTATATTCCATTTTATATTACAAGGTATGAAAAGGATATTGTATCAGAAGGCAATATAGAAAATGCGGTAAAAGACCTGGAATATTTAAGAAATGAAATGATCCGCTTATATGGTGCGAAAGAATTATCTGAGAATGAGCTGATAGACCTTAAGGGATTTGTAAATACTATCATTACACATATCACAAATGGAAACCAAAACGAAGAAAGGCTGGTGAATATTATGGGAGGGACAGTGATTGAAACAGAATCCGAGCGATTGATCCGTCAAGGTATCAATCAGGGCATAGGCCAGGGCATAAGCCAGGGCATAAGCCAGGGCATAAGTCAGGGCATAAGCCAGGGTGAAGCTAAAATGCTTATTGAAATGGGGCAGGAATATGGTCTTGATGATGCAACGCTCCTTAAGAAAATGCAGGATAAAATCGGCCTGTCATTGGAACAGGCAACTGCTTATTTAGAGCAGTATGGCAAACAGCCCATATAGATTATAAAATCTGGCGGCAAGAGGCCCTATAATAATAAGTGGCAGGGCAAAACCAGAAAAATCATGTACCAATGAGGTATTTCCGGTTTTGCCCAAAATATACTAAAGCGTGTTTGAAAATTCATGCTCTAGGCAAAATTTTAACGGCGATGTGGTTATTTCTTGATATGTGTGATATAATATAAACATTAATTAGGAATAATCGTACATTGATAATTTAATAAAGACTTGTGTGATAGAAAGCAGGTAAAATATGCCAATGACCGAAAAGGAATACAACGGCAATTTGCTTGACCAAATATCACTACTTGAAGATATAGAAAGAGTAGCAAAAAAAATAAATTGTCAAGAAGTGTTAGATGAGATTGAATTTAAACGTAATCAAATAAACCGAAAACTATATCAGAAACCGCCATTAATTAATGAATAATTTTTTAAATCCTCACAAGTCTTTATTCTACTATTAATGTACAAATCATACTTTTATAACCTGACAAGAAATACTATTCACGGCTGTTTTTAGAAAATAGCGACAGTTCCGTAATAAATTACACCACACCTTCCACTACATTCCGATCTATCTCTAATTACCGTTCATTATCAGTAATATCAATTTTTTAGACCAGTACACCACTATTCTTTAATTTTCACTTTTTAATCCTGCTCCATTTCCCATATACTTTTTCCTTTCCATCTAGTTTATACGCACGTACACGAAAATACATACCCTTTAATTGTTCCCTCTGGTATTGTCACTGTACCACTTTTTTTCCGTAGGACAGTGATATAAGATTTTCCTTTCTTTTCGCTGAATTCTTCCCTACTTTACGCATTTATGCCCATTGTCAGAATATAGAACTGACGATATAATATAGTTCAAGAGACACTTTAGAAGGCAGAAATATATAGTAAACGCATGTATTTTATGCGTTTACTATAATAATCTCAAAAAACTTTGCAAAGAACAGAGGGAGAAAAATGGCAATTATCGGCATTGATCTAGGAACTACAAACAGTCTTGCAGCATACTGGGACAAAGGAGATGTCAAACTAATTACAGATGAAAATGGAGAGGTTTTGTTTCCCAGCGTAGTTGGCTATATTGAGGCAGAAGGACTTGTGGCTGGAAGGCCTGCAAAGGAGCGATTGCTTACCCACAGCAAAGATACTGTATCATCTTTTAAACGTTTTATGGGTACGGATAAAAAGTATTCGCTTGGCGGAACCGACTACACTCCGTTGGAGTTGTCTGCAATGGTGTTAGAGAGAATTAAGAGAAATGCGGAATTTCTATTGAAAGAGGAAATTGAGGAAGCAATCATCACTGTACCAGCTTATTTTAATGATAAACAACGTAGCGACACCAAAAATTCTGCTAAGATAGCAGGACTTACTGTAAAAAGGCTGATTAATGAACCATCAGCGGCAGCACTGGCATATCGAATGAAGCATTCCAAAGATGATTTGACGCTGATAGTATTTGACTTTGGTGGTGGAACACTTGATTTATCTTATGTGGAATGTTTTAAAAATATTATTGAAATCGTAGCAGTCGCAGGAGATAATTATCTGGGCGGGGACGATATTGACCGTCTGATTGCAGAATATTTTTGCAGAGAGAATCAGCTTAATCTGGAAACAATGAATGTCCAGCAATACGCAGCAATATTAAAATGCGCAGAAGCTTCCAAGCAACAATTAGAGAACGAAAATGAAATAGACATAACACTGAATATTGATGGGACAGATTACAGCACTCTTTTAAATGATGATATCTTATTTGAGATTTGTATGCCTCTTTTTGCAAAAATCAAAAATTTATTTTTGCATATTCTGAATGATGCAGGCTCTAAAGTGTCAAATATTGATGGATTGTGCTTGGCGAAACAGATAAAGTAATAGCAATGGGAGCTGGTGTTTATGCAGGAATACGAAGCCGAAATGAAGATATTAAAGATATGCTCCTTACCGATGTATGCCCTTTCACACTTGGAGTTGAATGTTATCATAGTAATACAAGCACACAAGGTTATATGCTTCCAATGATTGAACGCAATTCTACACTGCCTGCTACGGTACATAAAACTCTTGTTACTTTAAGTGATTATCAAAAAGAGATTGAAGTACGCATTTATCAGGGAGAGGAATACTATGCCAAAGATAATCGTTTTCTTGGTGCAGTCAATACAGCAGTCGAACCGAAGCCTGCCGGAATGGAAGCAGTTGATGTCTGCTTTACTTATGATATTAATGGCATTCTTTATGTAGAGGTAGTCAATTCCCAAAAAGAACGCCAGCATATTTTACTGTCAAACCAATGCCTGAACGATGATGAACTCAAACGTTATATGAAAGAAATGGAGCAACTTTTAATACCACCTATTCAAAGGAAAGAGAATCAGGAAATGCTGCTCAGACTGGTGGATTATTATGAGAATAGCCTTGGCGAGAGGCGAAATCAGTTAGGCAGCCTGATTGACTGGTTTACAGAGGGACTGCAAAGCGGAAGAAAACATATTGTGAAACGTGTTATCGAAGAAGCTAAAAGACAGTTAGAGAGACTGGATTCTATACAGGAAAAAGGAGAAGAATTGCTGTTTGATGGTGATTTAAAAAGAACAACAGAGCATGACATACAAAAGAACACAAATTTAAATAATATTGAGGAGATGGGCAATGAATAACATCTGGGAAGTTCTTGGCATAGAACCTACTGACAATAAACGTGAAATACGTGCTGCTTATGCGGCAAAATCAAAGTTATATCATCCAGAGGAAGAACCGGAAGAATTTGCGAAACTGAATACTGCATATCAGGCAGCTTTAAGCTATCAGGCAGATTCCGCTTTAGAAGATTACAATGACAATAATACTAATAAAGAATACTGCAGTATCAACTATTATGACAACGAAGAGAAAAAGGAGGGGACAGCGTCCGAGAAAATATATAATGAAAACAAGGAGCCTGACACCTCACTTCTATCCCGCTTGCAAAATGCAGAAGAAGATGAAATAAACAAAAGCATTAAAACAGGCGCACTAAAAAAATTTATCTCCATTTTTGAAGAGGCAAAAGAACACGGGAAATTCCCCTGCGCAGATGTATGGAAGGAATTTTTCCTATCAGAGGAATTTTTAAAAGAGCAGTATTCCGATTTTTTTGCAAAGGGTATGATAAACTATCTTTCCAATTGGAGTATGGATGGAAATTATCATATTTTACATCTTCCTGACAGCTTTTTATTGGAACTCGCAGTTGCCTACGCACTTATACCGGAACAGACTTATAGAGACAATACAACGAACAAAATAATTTATCAGATTCATGAAGCAGGCTTTTTTGCCAGGGAGACTGCTGCTGACTTATGGAACAGACAAGTAAGGGAATATCCTCCTGTAAGAATTTTATATAAACCTGAAAATTTCGTCCGCCTGCGCTCCTTTTCTGATTATATGCGCCTAAGGAATATGAATAGCCAAAATGCCTTAACAGATGATCAGAGAAAAAGCTGGTATGATTTATTGAATGGCGGATGTGTCAATCATATTTATGAGTTAAAAGGGAAAGGCGACAGAAGAATTTATGAGAGCACAAGAAGTACCACTCTACTTCGGCTTCTTACCTTTTGGCTGCACAATGAGAAAGCCCCAAAATGTATTTTAGAGCATATGTATAAATCATACGACTTAAAAAATATAGAACATTCCAGCCGTAAGAATCTTTATGCTCCTTTAAAGCAAAGTATTCTGGAACAATATCCTGATATGGAAGCTTCTCTTTTTGGTGAGGAAAGCAAAGCGCAGATGATTAGTAACTGGTACAGAAATTTAACCAAAATTGTGGCGGACGCTGAAGCTGATTTCGCGAAAGGTATTTTTGAAGAGTCAGAAGCTATAAAAATACGTGTAAAGCAAATGTTTGAAAAACCTGAATGGCCTAAAATACAATATTCCAAGGAATTATTTGACAAATTATATCTGCAGCTTATTGGCAGGGAAGCGCTGCCTGACTTGATGGTAGAATATCTAATTGAATTTTATTCCCAAAAGGAATGGATAGAGAATAACGATAAAGTAGTGCGCATGTTAGAGACAATCCTTCAGTGCATGTGTTTTAACCGCAAATTCAGGGACATCAATGGAATTTTGCCAGTCCAACTGGACAGTACATATGTTGATAGAATTTCTGATAATAATACAGATTTTTGGTGCTATTATCTAATGATTGGATTTGGTTTTAGAAATGTTGAACTCGGAAATGTCCCATCCAGAAGATATTCTAACGGAACCATATGTTATCTGCCAACCTATGTAAACTATTTATACTATCCGTCCATTCAATGGAGAAAATTGTTTACCAAATGTGACGACACCAGGGATATGATTACCAAACCTGTATTTACAGAATTTACTTTACCTGATAAAAAAAGACTTAAGGTCGAATTCTACTTCCATTACTGCCTGTATTTTTTAGATAATAAACCTGTATATGGAGCGGAATATACCTTTGAAGAATGCCAGGATTTTTCAAAGTCACTGGAAAAAACAGAGCATTTCTTCTTTTTGCTTGCCATTACATCAATTGAAAAAGAGGAAAGACAACAAGCCACGGAACTAATTCAGAAATGGCTGTCAAGACTACCGCTTTATTCCTTCACCGTTCCACTGATTGCACAAATGCTGGCAGCCGACAACGCAATGCCAATGCATTTACCAACGGAAAATATCACGAAAGAAGAAATACAGGCAATTTATTATGCCGAGCAGGAGCGTTTTTGTTTTAAGGCAATTGTGACAAAAGATTCTGTGTTTTTATCCTATCAGGGAACATTTGGCTGGCTTTTATATAATGAAGACTATGAAGATGCCAATATGAGTGACAGGCATTTATGGGCAAAAACAAAACTCAGAAGCTTACTACAGCCTGAACGTATTTCTCTGGGTTCTGTTTCTTTGGAGGGCATGGATGCTATACAAAAGGCAGAAAATATTGTAAAGGCAATTATAAGTTATGGAACATTTCAAAGCAAAAACGAAGCCTTGCTGCCTTATGAGCCTGCATTTCCATGGAAAAAAGAAGAAATCATAGAACCTGTAAAAGAATTTTTCAGAAATATAGGCGGTTTTGTGACAGAAAGTTACTGCATACTTAAATATGGAAAGGAAAAGAAACGGGAAGAACTATTTTATTTTGCAGTAAACCCCTTTGAGTCAGAGAATGCTTATGGAATTAACGATGATTATCAGAATAGAATAACAGATTTGGAAAAGAAAGTACGGGAGCCTCATTTTATTGTAGGCGGCCTCGGCCTGTGCAGCGCTTGTAAAGCGGATAAGGAATTTGTACTATATCCATTTGCGATTGGACTTAGCGGTACATATTATCTTAATCGTATATATCATATGCACAAAGCAGATAACCTTGCTTCTCTGATTGCAAAAATATTTGATTTGACAAACGTTACTCAAGTGGATACTTATCAGGGCTTGCTCAGCATCTCGAATATAGATGGAAAATTTGAATATCGTTTTAGCAAAGAGGATTTTAAAAAGTCAGCTTACAGTATGAAATGGACAAACGCTGATGCTCTGACTACCTTTACAAAGGCAGAAAGAATGCTGGAATTTTCAGATTGGTTAGATCAGGTGCTGGAACAAAATATATCAGGATTGGGTGTGCTTTGCTTTGAACTAATATGGAATAACTTAAATATTTGTTCCATAAACCTTTACCGCAAAAATAAGTATGCATCTTCTTATGAAAGCTATCATAAATTCAAGCAGGACTTAGACAATTACTGTACCAGTATTTTGCATGGAAATAAAAAATTTATATGGAAATCATGGGGAAAAGACTTCCTGTATTCCGGTTTCCTTGCAGAATTTGTGGATATTCTTCTTTGGTATATGGACTATGGAAAATCCGGCTGGAAAATAAAGGACTCTTTAAAGATAGATATTATCTGCCACAACAAGAAAAAAGCAGATATACACTCTATTGTAAATACTGCCAGTATTCTTGACGCATTAAAAGAAAAAACAAAGAAAACGGCTTATTTATTAAAAATGAACAAGGATAAAAAACCTGATATTTTTGACAGCAAGTTCTGCGGTATGTCTTATTGGACGCCGGATAAAAAATATCCAACAGATTTTAACGGCAGGAAACTGCTGTTGCTGGCTCAAATTAATTTGGATAAAACACCTATGAAAGAGGTTATTGATGGTGGCGGCATGCTGCAATTTTTCGGTGATGGTGAAGAAATTTTCAAAAAAGGCTTTGGCAATTGGGAGGACATGGATAAATACAGGGTGATTCACCATGAGACAATCGATTATACTATTTCAGTAGAAGAACTTGAAATGCTTGGAGTACCAGACAGTACAGACAACAGATATCAATCATGCGTTCCACTGTCAAAGGAGCTTGCTATGGATATCATACCAAAAACAGTCTATATGAATGTTGGTGATTACCGCTTTGACTCTGTACTAAAAGAAACCATCAACGAGAAATTCGGAGTTAATATCGGTGATTTGACATATCAGGATATCTTTGAAGAGGACTTGTATGCAATGGTACAAGAGTTCGGCAATCCGGGGAATTGGGTTCTTGGATATCCGGAAGATTTAACAACGTATCCAGAATATCCAAGAACAGACCCAAGAGATGTCAATAAAGAGCTTCGCAAATATGACCAGATGCTTTTTCAGTTTGATGTACATTATCTTGACTGTAACGAATACTATTGGAAAAATGATGGCTGCGGAATTGCAAACTTTTATATACGAAGTGAAGATATCAAGAAAAAGGATTTTGAACATATCCTGTATCACTGGGAAACTTGTAACAAAATATAACACATTATGGACAGGACTGGAGAAACTGTATTGAAATACTTCCTCAAACTTCTCCAAAGATTCAATTGGAGTTTCTAAAGAATGGATAAGCCAAAATTTGTCATTCTATCCAATAATCAATGCCCGGATTACATTCGGCACCAATAACACCTTCTTTTTCAAAATCATAGTCAAGAAAGCCATCTCCATCCAAATAAAATACATCTTGGTTATAAAATACGATTATAGTTTTGAAAAATAATTCTACGGAAGTGTGCATTTTTTGCAAACCATCGTTTAGTGAATAATGAAAAATCGTTTCTTCATTATCATTTGTTTCCACATAACAGATATAGCAAGACGAATAGTCGGCTAATAGAGGCATAATTGTTCTTATTTGTGATTCACATATATCATCTAAAGGCAACATTTGCAGAAGATTATGGTATTCACTTTCTAATTCTTCAATATGTATCAGTCTATAACCTGGAACAAAATCCATAAATTTCTGATTCTCAATATTTCTATATGTCCCTGCTACTTTCTGGTATATTACCCAAAAAACTTCAGGGACAACAGGCATTATCCTGGAAAGTGTTTCATTCCAGGTCTGACTTGCAATTCCCAAACTATTTTTGTATCCTTTCCGCATTTTATCTGACAAAGAAAGATACTCTACCACTAATTCATCTATCATAACTTAGCAATTCCTCCACAACTCACATTTACTTATTTCCTTTTTTGTCACATATCTGCCAAACAAAGAACCATCTTCAGGAAAAATACTATCCTCAGAAACATATATCGGGAATTTTCTGGTATGTTCTATTGTTTGGCCATTCAACATTCCTGTATGAAAAGAAAGATGCCTGAATTGCCTTAATACCAATTCTAATCTTGTATATGGACAATTTTTGGGGTTTTCATAAAGCATGTCATCTGTGAGAGTATCTAAATAATCAAACGTCTTTTTTCTGATTTTCTTCAGATACTCTAACAACTGCTCATCGAAAAGAACAACGGAACATGGATTATCAGGATTATCCATTCCATTTTGATGAAAAGCCGGCTCGTCATATTCAAATGGATTAAAAAACCATTTATCTGCTGAATGTAATGCGTGATAAACAAATCTCCAGGCAGGTACCCCACAGCAATCAGCATTTCTATCATAAGTCCTTATTGCAGTTTCCATATTAATAAAATTTGGAACAACCATATTTTTTATTATTTGGCACAATTCATCCCTAGAAAACCTCCTTAATTCAAACCATTTCATTTCGTTTTACATACCAAGAAAATGTTCCAGCCATTTAACCACGCCGTCCTGTTCATTGCTTTCGGTTATTTCTTTTGCGGCTGCTTTTACCTCAGGCAGTGCATTGCCAACAGCCACTCCAATTCCACACGATCTTAGCATATCAATATCATTGTAATCGTCTCCGAAAGCCACAATCTGGCTTGGAGAGATATTATAATGTTCTACCAAAGTTTTAATACCATTCATTTTGGTTGATTGTATATTGTGAATCGTGATAATGCGATTTTCCGAAGGCAACATATATAAATCATCTGTCATGTATTTCATTAATATATTCATTGCTTCAGACTGAACGTCTACAATAACTTTTTCTGCATAAGAATGTCCCAGTTCCTTGAAATCAGGGGTTTTTATGTAGTCAATGCCTGTCCAGATTTCTCCGGCATCAAAATTACTGTACATCACATCATTAGATTCTACAGCAATTTTATAATCCGGATTATCATATAAGATAGAATTGACTAACTTTTCAGGATTTTTGATTCCCAATTTCTTTAATAAAATCTCATGATCCATGACAACAGCACCATTATGAAAGATAGCGGCATCATAGCTTAACCATGGCAGAAATCCTTTTACGGCGCAGATTGGACGGGCGGTTGCCAGAACAAAAAGAATGCCACTGTTACGCAATTGTTTGATAATCGTTTCGGTATGAGTTGATATACTTTTGTCATCTTTTAATAATGTTCCGTCTAAATCAGTCACTATCATTTTAACATCTATACGATTCACGGCAGTTATCTCCTATCTAATTTGTTCTTTTAAAGCCTGGATTTTTGTTTTCCTATTTCTAATTTACCGCATTTATATAAAAAAGTAAATGCTGTAACCTTGAAAATGAAAGAAGAACACATTGACGGTCTACATGAATTATTAGAAGTGTCTTGTTTTTGATGTTCTTCAAGAAATACTTCCAACGCTTCTGCATATCTGTATCTTTAACAAGTGCGACAATACGTTTAAAACTGTTTCTTTCATAATTAGTACCACGCTGTTGCAAAGTTCCCCTACTGTTCCAATTCATCAATCCTTTCCAGAATATCAACACGAAAACACTTAACAGATAATCTCCTGATTCTGCTGGTAATATTTCGCCTGGCAGCGGAGCATATCTGCATACTGCCCGTCAAGTCCCATCAACTCCTGATGGGTTCCCTGCTCAATAATCTCCCCATTCTCAAACATATAGATACAATCCGCATCTCTTGTTGTAGAAAGCCGATGGGAAATAAAGATAACGGTTGCGTCGCCTGCCTTATTCAGGATATTCTGGTTTAACTCATATTCTGCCTTTGGGTCAAGAGCGCTGGAAGGTTCGTCCAAAATAGCAATATGCATTCGTTCTTTTTTTGCAAACAGCCTTGCAATCGCCACCTTCTGCGCCTCACCACCCGAAAGCTGCACACCATCCTCTGCAAACTCCCTCGTCAGAGAAGTCAGCATCCCATTTGGCAGAGTGTTCAGCCTTTCTATAAATCCGGACTGTTCCAGTGCCGCCTCAATCAGCTTTTGCTCTGGCGCATCAACATTCTGCATCATTACATTTTCCTGTACCGAAGTCGCATAAATCTGATAATCCTGAAATACAGAACCAAAAATATCACGGTACTCTTCTGTGCTGTATTCACGGATATCGTGGCCGCCATAGCAGATACTTCCCTCTGTCACATCATATAAACGCATTAGCAGCTTTATAAAGGTAGACTTTCCAGCGCCATTTTCCCCTACAAAAGCAACCTTCTGCCCTGCTTGAATCTTCATATTAATATGCTTTAAGGTATCCCTATCCGCACCATCATAACGGAATGACATATCTTTAATTTCCAGAACAGCCTGGCCTTTTGGAACCTGTGCTGTCCCCTGTGCTTTTTCAATCTTACTCTCATAATTCATAAATTTACGGAAACGCTCACAAAAAAGTCCTGCTCTCTGAATCCGTTCTACGCAATAATTTACAGAATCCAGCCTATTCCGCATGGTACTCTGCGCTTTATTAAGAGCTGCCACGTCCCCCAGGCTGACACTGCAGGCCACCAATGCCATATACCCCAGATACAGCGGCACACAAAACATGGACAAAAAGGTAAACACAGTAATCCAGTTTACCAGTGACCACAGAGAAATTCGCACTCCATACTTTTTAGAAACCGCAATTGTTTCATCGATTGCCTGATGAAACTGCTTTTCCAGCGGAACCTCTATGTGGGAAAGCTTAATTTCCTTCGCATACTCCGGCTGGTAAAATACTCTTTTGGAATAATTTGCCCGTCGCATAATTGTCTTTTTTTCCACATCATACTCATATTCCAACTTCATAATGCGGAATCTGGAAAACATATTCACCAGAAAACCAAGTACCGGAAAAATAGCAATCACAGGCTCAATAAATGTAATCAGCCCGGAAAGCACCAGAACCGTGGCCACATTCCTGCCCATCCTTGCCAAATCAAAAACCGCTGTAACTACCATATCTTCTAACTGGGATGCTGCTACCACAAAATCATCATAGTAAGTATCGCAGTCATAACAGACCAAATCCATTGTAACCGCCTTTTTTATCATTTCCTCCTGCATCATTCCGGACATACGGATAATCCTTGGCTGCGCAAAGCTTTCTGTACACCTCTCTACAGCCATCAAAAGAGCCATGCCAATCGTAGCCCCAGCCACCAGAACTGCCGTTTGATGGAAAGTATAGCTGTCATCTGACAGATAATTAATAAATGCCCTCATAAAAACAGTATCCATGCAGGCATATCCTACACCTGCAGAAATGGAGGACACAAATATCATTAAAATCAGCGGAGCATCCTTCCCAAATGCATATTTCAGAAGATATGCATAATTACTGAGAATCCGGCTTACCGGAAGCTTCTCTTTTGTTTCCTCTGTATTATTCTGCATAAAGCCCACCTCCCATTTCATCCTGATAATTCTGTGCCTGCAGCCGGAACATTTCTGCATAACGCCCATTCTTTTCTAACAGCTCCTGATGGGTTCCTTCTTCCACAATATGCCCATGCTCCAAAAACAAAATCCTGTCTGCCATCTGCGCAGAAGACATTCTGTGTGAAATAAAAAATACCGTTTTTCCCTCAGAAGCTTCCATCATATTGTGGTCATATTGTATTCTGCAATCGGATCAAGCGCACTGGAAGGCTCATCCAGAATAACTACTTCCGGATTTTTAGCAAATACTCTGGCTATCGCAATCTTCTGTGCCTGCCCACCAGAACATACAAATCCTTCTTCCTCAAACTCCTTTGTCAGATATGTATCAATTCCTTTTGGCATTTTCTCTAAAACTTCGCCAAACTGTGCCTTTTTCAGCGAATCCACTACAAGCTTCCGCTCCTCCTCTGTCTCTGGCGATTTCATCAGCACATTTTCCCCTAAGGGCAGGGAAAATATCTGAAAATCCTGAAACACCGTTCCAAAACAATCCCTGTAAGCTGACGGCTCATAAAATCGGATATCTTCATTTCCTGCCAGAATCCTTCCCTCGGAAACAGGATACAACCCCATCAAAAGCTTCATCAAAGTCGTTTTTCCGGCACCATTTTCCCCAACCAGTGCAATATGCTCTCCCTGATGGATTGTCACATTCAAATCCTGAATAATCATCTGCTCGCTGCCTGTGTAATGATATGACACATGCTCAAATACAATTTCTCCCATAGTATTATTTGGCCGCACTGCATTTTCAATGAGTTCCTCCGTTTCACACTCCATAAACTCCTTTATATTATTCATGTACATACAGAGTTTCCCAGCCTGTGAAAAATACTCAATCGCCTCACTAATCGAAGTCACAACATATCCATCCCTGCGTGCTGCAAACTGCTCACTGCTTTCACCAATCCCAAAATACAGGCTTCCAATAACAGGTGGTATCGCAAACAAAATCAGCATGACATCCACGGAAGCCAAAATTACCATAGCAACTATGCTTCCACAAACCGCCCCGACACCCCATGTCGTAAAGAGCATCCCCCAAATTCCCTGCTCTAACGCTTCATCCAATGCCCTTGAAAAATTATCATAAAAATCAGGATTTTCATACTGGTCAATCTTAATCCTTTTTGCCTTTCGGATAATTTTCTGGAAAATATGCCTGTAAACCTTCATTTCGGCAATTTTCTGACAATAGCTGTGAAATGCTGACGTCAGATGAATGATGATATGCACAACACAAAAAATACTGACCATAATAAAAAGCTGACTAAAATCTACCCGCTTTTCAATGCATTCATAGATAAACTTAATCAGATAAATCCCAAATAACGCACCAAAAATCTCCTCTGTTATATTTTTATAAAAAGAAAAATATACAATTGCGTGGTCTCCCTGCCAGATTTGATAAATCGCATTACAGATGCTCCCTAAAATATTTTCTTTCTTCTCTTTTTTCATGGCTAATCTCCTTAAAAGGCACTGTGAATAGTAACGTAAGTTACTATCATTATACACAAAACAATTTAATTTTCTTGACATTTTAAGTCATTTTTATTTAGGACAACTTATTTCCTGCAATCTGCCTGGACTTCCTGTATATTTGTACCATAACATATGATAAAATAATTTCACGCCAAATTGCTTTTTTTCAGCAAGAACATAATCTCTCCCTTCTTTCAACAGACAAGAAACCCGACAGGAAAAAACATACCTGTCGGGCTCAATCTTATTTTAAATATTTATCTGTTTATTTTGTCTTTGAAATCTCAAACTGTCCATAGACATTTTTCTCCCAGCAGTCAAACACCTCTAAAATACAATTCTCTGGAAGCTTTCCGGCATCATATTTTAAGTGCTGGCAATAATTTCCATCACCTAAATCCTCTACATATCCACCGCCTCCATTCCACTCTTTTGCGTCCTTGCTGTCTTTTATCCGGAACGTAAGTCCATCTTCATCGGTCGCATTCGGGTTTGTAAAGTATACTTTTACATAATTATTCACCTCAGTAGCTTCCACTGTTACCTTTGTCACGACTGCTGATGTGCCCTTTACCTTCATCTCTTTCTTTGCTGCATACAAAACTGTCTTGCTGGAACTCTTATCCTGCAGTTCAAAAGTATTGGTTGATTTTAATACTTCATCACTTCCTACAGCAGTCTGCACTGTATTCAGCATAATAACATTCAAATCTTTCTGGTCAGCATTCCTCTCTCCTGTAATTCCGATTTCCATTACATCATCAGCAGCTAATTTATAATCAATGCTGCATACACCTGGGCTAAATGGGCTGTCCTGTGCAAAATTTGTACCAAGATATAATATTTCAAGCCCCTTCTCCTCTGCATATTCTTTAATGGTTCCTTTTCCATCAATGCCAAGGTTTGACACAGGATCTGTTTCCAGACAATCCTGATATGCCAATAAATACTTCCCACTTGTCTTTGCCTTTGCTTCTATAATAAGGCTGACAGAACCGCTGTCGCACAATGCCTCCTGTGCCGTAAATTCAACTGGCATTTCCTCTGTAATATCCTTTTTCTGCGTCTGTGGAATTTTCGTTTCAATCAATTTATTGGCATCCTCAGAAAGCGTATGACCTGTTTTGGAAAAGAACTCATTCATATCAAAATAATGAGTTGCCGCATATACCCCTGTCGGTACTGTAACTGCCAGGGCAATTGCTGCTGCCGCTGCCTTCCATACTACACGGTTTCTTTTCTTCCCCTCTGTTTTCATCATCTTATTATCCCCTCTCATATCCATCAACCTTTCTTTTAAATCCTCAGAAGCATGCACTTTGTCATACACACGCTTATAATATTCTTTATTTGTGTTATTCATCCTGCCACGCTCCTTTCAACTGCTGTTTTAACATTTTCCTCGCCCTCATAAGTCTGGTCTGAATAGTGGTTTCCTTTTTTTGTATAATCTGTGCAATTTCCTTTACGGAATAATCTTCATAATAATATAAATGCACAACACTTCGATATTTTTCCGGAAGCGAAGCCACCGCCTCAAAAAGGGCACTTTCTTCATCAACCCCTGATACATCTGCCGCATATAATTCTGCTGACTGTTCCAATACAGATTCCATTGTCTGAAATTCCATGAGCTGCGTCCTGCGCCGCCATGAAGAAGCTAAATGATTTTTACAGGTATTGATTGTCACACGAATCAGCCAGCGTTTCACATGCTCCTCATCCGTAAAATCGGTTCCTGTTTCATATAACTTCAAAAATACTTCCTGAACCATATCCTCTGCATCTGGCAACTCCTTGCAATAGTTAACGGCAATGCGTAATACTGTGTCAGAAAACTGCCTGACATAGCTTACGTATTCCTCTTCCGCTACCACTATCTCACCTCCTATGTACACGATATCATGAAAGGCCTTTCACTATAATAACAAAACAGGCATCAAAAATATCACATTTTGATGCCCGATTTTTAAAATTTTTTTTATCTCTCCTGTATTGTTACCTCTATTGTATCTCCAAATGACTTATTTATCTTCTTTCGTATGTCTTTTCTGACGCCAATAATGTAGCATGGCGTTCCCATTTTTACTACCTGCCCATCGTAAGGCACTCCGTCAAATGTCGCATGCACCAAAAGTCTTCCTTTTCCAAATATCTCTTTGATATCAATCGGAACTTCTATATATGCCGCATCCATTTCCCCATTCCTCAAAATAACTGCATCAAATTCATAAATCTCTTTTTCCATTCCTGCCTCCCTGCGTTGATTCTACCATTCCCTCTTACCATTGACCTTAATTTCTACACAAGTTCCTACCCCCGGCTCCGACTGAATTGTAATACGGTGTCCCAGCCTGTCTAAGATTCTTTTTGACAGATACAGGCCAATTCCTGTTGCACGTTTGTCAATATGGCCATTATACCCAGTAAATGCTTTTTCAAACAGTCTCGGAATATCCTCTTTTGCAATACCGACTCCAGTATCTCTTATCGAAACCAGAACTCCATTCTCACATTTCCTGCCAGAAATTGTAACACCACCCTTTTTGGTATATTTTACCGCATTAGATAAAACCTGCCCTAAAACAAAAGAAAACCACTTCTCATCTGTAATAATACTCTGATTCAAATCCTCCATTTTAACAGACAGTTTTTTTATGATAAAAAAGGGAGAAAAACGGCTGACCTCTGCCTTTACCACCTTTTCCAAATAACATTCCCCAATGGATAAATCAGCATTCAGACTGTCCAGGCGAATGTACTCAAGATTCATCGCCACATATGATTCTATTGCAAAAAGCTCTTCTTTCATATAGCGAAGCTGCTTCCATTCCTTTCCACTCAAATTAACATCTTCTTCCATTCTCTGCAGCAGCAGTTTTAATGCGGTAATCGGTGTCTTAACCTGATGTGCCCACATCAAAATATACTCCTTTAATTCCTGATACCGCAAATCCATCTCTTTCTTTTCCTTCTTTTTCTCCTGTAGAAGCTGTAAAAGAAGTTTGCGGTAATCCTGTTCCATCTTTTCATAAGAAGGTTCTAAATCCTGTATATTATATTCCAGTGATTGGAACAACTTCTGGCGTTCCATATATTTCTTATAGTAAAAATAAAATTCTGCCACCATTCCCATGACAAAAACCGTTATACACAACAATGCACTATATCCCAACGCCTGTACCGGAATCTGATAAAGATAAAATACAAGCAGTAAAAATCCCATACTGACTGCCGCCACCAGATTACGCCACTTTTTCTCCTTTACGTAGCAAAATATTATCTCTAAATTCATTCCTATACCCCGTCTTTCTCAATTATGAATGCCCTCTCAAAATTGAGAAAGCATTCATAAGTAGTTTGAAAAGAACTCTCAAACTTATTCCTTGTCTATCTTTTGCAGGCTAGAGCGTGTTTGAAAATTCATTCCGGGAACTTTCAGTTCCTTACAATCTGCACTCTATGCTTTGTGCTTTGTGCTATATTGGGTTCAAATTTAGTCAATGTAGCCCGCTACACCTCCTAAATTTGAGCCAAATCTCCCACAAAGTGAGAAGCACATCTTGCAAAAAGCAATTTTCAAACACGCTCTAGGTCAAATCTCCAACAGCTTAACCGTTCACTACACTTCTATTCCTCAATTAAATAGCCTACTCCTTTTTTTGTTTTAATCATGTTCTCAATCCCGATATTTTTCAGCTTCTTTCGGATTCTGGCCACATTCACGGTTAACGTATTGTCATCCACAAATTCTTCGCTTTCCCAAAGGTGCATCATAATCGTATCACGGCTGACCATCTTTCCACGATTCTCCATAAGGAGCCTTAAGATTTTGTATTCATTTTTTGTCAGCTCTGCTCTTTTCCCCTGATATACCACCACTGCATCATCCAGATTTAAAACAACATTACTGACACTTACAAGATTCGTCTGCCCCTGATAATCATAACTGCGGCGAATCATCGCATTCACCTTCGCAAGAAGCACATTAATATCAAATGGTTTTGCAATAAAATCGTCGCCACCCATATCCATCGCCATCACAATATTCATATTGTCGTCTGCTGAGGACAAGAAAATAACAGGCACTTTTGTAATCTGCCGAAGCTCCCTGCACCAGTAAAATCCATTAAAAAAGGGAAGATTAATATCCAAAAGAATCAAATCCGGCCGAAACTGCACCACTTCTTCTGTTATATCTTTAAAATCCTGAACCCTCCCTGCCTGATAGCCCCATTTCTCCAAAGCCTCCTTTACCAGTTCTGCAATCACTTCATCATCTTCTATTATCAAGATTCTATATGCCATTATAAATCCTCCTGCTGCCTTCAAAATCATATCGTAGCATTCCCTGAATTCCTTTTAGCCCATCCGCAAATCAACTTCTGACAGGTATTTAGTATAACATAAAATCTGTCTCATTCCCTTAAGTATTCCTTATTTTCTGCCGATAATAAAATAAGAAGTTACTATTCATGGCTGGTTTTAGAAAATAGTCAAACTCGTTGTGCTTGCACATAAGAGGGTAATTATTTTCTAAAACCAGCATGTAGGCTGTTCTAAGGAAAAGCTGCTGTTTTTGCAGCGCCAGACGGCATAGCCAGATGGTTTTTCGCAATAAGCAATTTTTAACCGTAAAGGAGGAATTTTATGGCATCCATTTCTAATACATCCATTACCAGCTATGATTATCTGCTTCGTAACTGCTATTCCATAAACCGCAGTGCCAGAAAAGCAATTACCAGAACAACTCTGAAAAATGAAGAATTAGTAAAGGCTGATTCCAGTGCATTGAAAAAAATTACAACGAATCTGAAAAATCTGGAGTATGATGGAGAACATGGCAAGAGCATATATAATAGCCTGAAAGTATTTGTCGACTCCTACAATAATTTACTTGACAGTAGTGATAAAGTGCTTTCTCCTCAACTGCAGCGTGAGATGAAAAAATTAACTAAGTTCGTGAAAAATAATAAAGACGATTTAGAGGAACTTGGCTTAAAGGTTTCTTCTTCTGGAAAAATTACATTAAAGGATTCTACACTGTTAGCTACCAGTGCTTCCAAAATAGGGAAAACATTTTCCTCTTCCAGTGATTTTACCAGTACAATCGCAAAATATGCAACCAAGGTTAATCGTTTTGCCAGAAACCTTCAACTATCCGGCTCCTCTGCAAATCAGGCAACAACAGAGAACCCAAATGTACCGCCAATTACTACAAATTCTATAGAAGAAGCAATTATGACAGCTAACGCAATAGATTACCGGGCATAGAAAAAAAAGCAACATCTCTATCATCTCTAAAAGCCGCCTTATCCCTGGATTCCCAGAATAAGGCGGCTATATATTTTTACACAAATCAGAAACCCGAAATTTTTCCATCTAATATTTCGATTTCCCTCTGGCATTTCCCTGCAATTTCTTTATCATGTGTTACCAAAATAACAGTCTTTCCACTTTCATGGATTTCTTGAAAAATTTGAATAATTTCCTGACTGGTCGCATAGTCCAAATTACCCGTTGGCTCATCTGCTAAAATAAGTTCTGGCTGATTAATCAACGCTCTTGCAATCGCTACACGCTGTTTCTGCCCACCAGACAACTCATTGGGAAGATGTGTCTGCCTGTCTTTTAATCCCAGCGCATTAATTAACTCATTATAATATGCTTCATTCACCTTCCTTTTCGCAATAAGTACTGGCATAATAACATTTTCCCTGACATTTAATTCCTCAATCAATTTGAAACTCTGAAATACGAACCCTGTTTTTTCACATCGGTAAACAGCTCTTTTTTTATTAGAAAGCTTACTGATATCCTGCCCATGAAAGCACACTGCTCCAGAAGTTGGACGGTCCATCGCTCCAATCATATGCAGCAAGGTCGACTTTCCGCTGCCACTCACTCCAGTAATCGCTAAAAGTTCACCCGACTTTATTTGAATACTTACGCCATTAAGAGCTATCACCCTGCCATCGCCTTTTCCATATTCTTTTACCAAATCAGTTATTTGCAATATATTCTCCATAATCTTCTCCATCTCTGCATTCTCTAAATTACTCTTCATTCACTCCCGATTTTTCAATTATCCTATCAATTTTTTTGTGCTGTATTACTACCAGCAATGTTAAAAACAAAACTGATATAATACAAATAACTACTGCAGCCAAAAATAATAAAGCATTTAACATATCAATTTAGGCAGTTCATATACCCATGGCTTTTTTAACGACAATATTTCAGTTGTATTATTTTGATAGGCTTTTTCTGAAAGTTTTAATGCATATCTGACCAAAAAAGAATAGATAGACACAGGAATAATGCTCAGGATTCCACCTACAATTCCTGTCATGACATATCTCCTAATATATAACAGCAATAATTGCCCTTTTGTCATTCCCAATAGATTTAAAATTTTTTGTTCTGCTGCCATATGCCGAATCCTCATAGCAATAGAATTACCAATACAAAGCAGGCTAATTACCGTTAAAACAAATACCACTGCACAAAACAATGCCATCTCCTTCCTAATTCCATATTTTTTTGCACAAAAAAACAGCATGTCTTTTTTCATTCCGTTTCATGAATAAAACACGCTGTTCCTATGCCATTATTTCCATCATTTTTTTAAACCCCAGCAGGTTCAATGCCCTTACCAGGTTATATCCTAGAAAAATGGGCGCAGTTTCTCCATCCGTTTTTTGTATCCCTTTCAAAAGATAATATCCTGCATCCATCCATCTTTTTACTGTTCCAAACGGATGCTCTGACAGGCATTTTCTCTGGTCCATCTTCTGGCGGTCTGGACGAAATTTTAATTTTACTACTTTTTTTGCTTCGTAATGCCCCTGTCTTTTTGGTTTCCTGCTGTCATCTTCCCTGCCTTCTTCCTCAAGCCATGGCTTGCAGGGTTTTTCCAAAGTATCTTTATTAAAATCTATTTCTTTCCATCCTGCCTTTATTATTATGTTCAGACCCGAATCATGGCAGGGCCATAACGAGTACAGAACCCTTGTCAATGCTTATGGCCGCAGGCTTTCCCGCAATAACCCCAAATATCCCTTTAACGAATATGATGGGGAACGGCAGAAACTCTTAAACCTCAACTTTGACCCGCTTCTGGAATACATCCCACGTTTTTATTCCGGAGGCGGACGCCCGGCACAGCACCAGGCGCAGATCCTGCGCCCCCCATACTTTTTGTCCTGCTTTTTAATAAAACCAAAGCCCGTACAAGCCTTACTTTATGGGTGCGGGAAGCCCTTCCCAAATCCATTTCCCTGGCTGTCCTTATTGGCTGCACCTCTCTGGAAGAGCTGCCTCCCCTCGGCTCTTATTATGACTTTATGAACCGCTTCTGGATGGGACCGAGGAACCGGTATTCCAGCACGGCCCTTCTTCCGGCAGGCAGAAACGGCAAAAAACCCAAAAAACTGATTGGCGCCGATGGAAAACTGGCGGAGCCGCAAGGCCCCTGCACGGTTACCGCCAGGGACATCGTAAATGATATCCTGGACGGTAAGCCTGCCGCTGGCAATCCAGAAACCGCACTCCAGATAATCTTTTCCATCCTTGCCGTACTGCCGTCTGCCCGCCTTGGGCTGATTGGCACGCAAAACCTTACCCTCTCCGGGGACGGCACCGCTGCGGTTTCCCATTCTTCCTCTTTCGGCAGGCATCTTTCTTCCTGCAGCCGTTCCTGCCCATATGAAGCGGAATGTTCTCCCGGCAGTTATGGGCGTACTGTC
>CANSYK010000058.1 GCA_947651225.1 uncultured bacterium
GAACAAAAGTCAGTATAATCAAGAGTTTTAGTATTAATCAGCAGACACTATTTACGTTAATACGAATTATATCACTGTAGACATTTTGTTTCAGACTATGATTTAAGTATACAGCAGAATTTATTTCCAGCGAACGAATTCATATGAAAAATAATTCTATTCCAACCTTAATAGATAAAGGAAATTAGTATAAAAACACACTCCAGAAACAGCAACCGTCTCTAAAAACATTTGACTTAAGCGATAAATAGAACTAAACTAACTATATTGAGCCACTATTTGTGCAGCAAAAGACAGCGGAATCGAGATTATTATACATTTATCTAAAAAAGGTGTATACTATTCATAGTAACTTCATTTTGTACTAGAGCGTGTTAATAATTGAGTAATACGCACCTGCTCTTTTCACAAGTACAGCGTTGTCGTCAGTCAACAATGCCACTGTATTACCTCCTTCCTCTGCCTTGCAGATGAAGATTTGGTTGGCGCAAAATGCAAAGTTATTTTTAACAGTTCCTAAGCAATATGCGAAACTTCTATCTGAAGTTGGGAAATGTGCAAAAATATAGATTGCACATCTCCTTATTAGGGAGGCAAAATATGAATACAACAGAAATACTAAAAACCTATTTTGGTTATGATTCTTTCAGAAAAGGACAGGAAGAAATTATTTCTTCTATTCTGTCAGGAAAAGACGTAATGGCTGTTATGCCCACAGGCGCCGGCAAGTCCATATGCTATCAAGTACCAGCATTAATCCTCTCAGGCATTACGCTTGTAATATCCCCATTAATATCCTTGATGCAGGATCAGGTAAAATCCTTAAATGAGGCTGGAATTTATGCGGCATTTATCAATTCCTCATTGACAGAAACGCAGATAACAAAAGCGCTTGCTTTGGCTCGTAAGGGAACCTACAAAATCATTTATGTGGCTCCCGAAAGACTTGAAAGTGCAGAGTTCATGGAATTTGCACTAAATGGAGATATCTCCATGGTCACTGTGGATGAGGCGCATTGTATCTCACAATGGGGACAGGATTTCCGGCCAGGCTATTTGAAAATTGTGGATTTCATAGAGCGCCTGCCAAAAAGACCTGTCGTAAGTGCATTTACCGCAACGGCTACAGAAGAAGTTAAAACAGATATCGCATATATTCTGAAACTAAACGAACCTAAAGTAGTTGTAACAGGTTTTGACCGTGAAAACCTGTATTATCGTGTGGAACAGATGTCCACAAAACAAAAAGATGCCTTTATCATAAATTATATTCAAAAGCATCCAAATGAAAGTGGAATTATATATTGCGCAACAAGGAAAAATGTAGATTTCCTATATGAAAATCTCTGTAAGCAGGGATTTCCTATAACCCGTTATCACGCAGGAATTAGTAATACTACACGCAAAAAAAATCAGGATGATTTTATCTATGACAGAGCACCCGTAATCATAGCAACTAACGCATTTGGCATGGGGATAGACAAGTCCAATGTAAGGTATGTGATTCACTATAATATGCCCCAGAGCATGGAAAATTACTATCAGGAGGCAGGGCGTGCGGGGCGTGATGGCGAGAATGCACAATGTATTCTTCTTTTTTCTCCGCAGGATATAATGATTAATAAATTTCTTCTTGATAAGAAAGAATTTAGAGAGATGGAAATTGAGAATATAGATTTAATCAAACAAAGAGACGCTTACAGGCTTCGGGTTATGGAAAGATATTGCAAAAGTACATCTTGTCTTAGACGCTATATTCTGGAATATTTTGGTGAGAAAGTGACTGCTTCTTGTGATAATTGCGGAAATTGCCATGGAGAATATGAAGAAATTGATATGACTGCTGATGCAAAATGGGTGATTAATTGTATTGCTGAAACAAGAGGAAGATATGGACAAAACATTGTGACAGGAACCTTACTTGGTGCAAAACGGGCGAGGTTAAAAGAAGTAGGTGCAACGAATTATCAATCCTATGGCAAACTGGAGCATAGAAACGAACAAGAACTACGCCTGCTGATTGATCAAATGCTTTCTGATGGATATATTATTCAGACAGATGGAGAATACAGTGTTTTACGTATGGGTGATATTACACAGCTTAAAAATAAGGACACTCATGTTACAATCAAAATAATAAAAGATAATGAAAAAATGACAAGAAGCAGCGACAAAAAGAAACGCAGCACAGATGCACTAACCAGTGCCGGCTATAAGTTATTTGAAAGTCTCCGCCAACTGCGGCTGGTGATTGCAAAGGAAGAAGCCATGCCGCCATATATTATTTTTAATGACAAAACCTTGATTGATATGTGCATCAAACTCCCACAGAATGAAGCAGAAATGCTTAACGTATCAGGAGTAGGCGAAAATAAACTTCATAAATATGGCCAAAGATTTATAGCTGAAATCACAGATTTTGTTGCAGAAAATCCAAATGCCGTTATTAGTACGGAAATAGAAGGAGAAGAAGTTACAGAACCTCAAAAAATAAGACGGAAAAACCGAAAAGAAGCCTTTTATATTAACCCAGAAGATGGTAAAAACTTTGAATATACGCAATACTGCTACATAAGCGATATCAAGGAACGCTTAAATCGTATCTGTACTGCCGAAAACGTAAAAAAGGTTACGATTGCCATCATTTGGGATTACCTTGTAAGCGTTGGTCTGACAGTAGAAAAGTTACAAGAAGGGAATATGGTTAAAACGCAGACAGAAGAAGGCCTAAAAGCAGGCATTAAAACAATTGATAAAGTGAGCCAGAAAGGATTCACCTATCAATTGCTTATGTATCCAGAAACGGTTCAAAAAATGATTGTGGAAGCCTTTACCAATCCATAAGAATCACGCATTCTAAGGAACTGTAAATAAATTAAATGAACAAGTTGCGAAGAATGTTTTTCCGAGTGCAAAGAAAAAAACGCAGGCGTAGCGGGCTACGGCGAGGCTTTTTGATGGTGCAATCGAAAAAACAAGCAAGCAAGTTGTTTCATTTAATTATTTACAGATCCTAAGGAACTGTAAATAATTAATTTGAGCCAAGTCTCCCACAAAGTGAGAAGCACATCTTGCAAAAAGCAATTTTCAAACACGCTCTAGCAATTCGATGCTATCAATAGAGTCCACACGAATTATTTTTATCTTTTCTTTTTCCCCTTCCTTGCGTTCATCTTCTTTATACATTACTTTTACCCAGTCTTCGTCAACATCGCAGATCTGCACCTTTTTTATCATTACTAATTCATCTGAATCAATCTTACACCATTTCCCCCGTAATTCCTCAATCAGTCGCGACATATTTTTTGCCTCCTTATTTCCAAAAACATTTTTTTCCAATTTTTTCACCTTACGTTTTAAACTTGCTATTTCATCTGGAACCCCATTCAATTTCACTACGCAAATGAATGCAACCAGTCCAAGCAGCCCCGAATATTCCATTCTAATACTCCTCTATTATCTTCTCTATTTCGTCAATCAGACGTTTCATTTCTTCATTTGTTCCAATGGAAATGCGCAAATAATTACAAATTCTCTCTGACGAAAAATGACGCACAAAAATATGTTTTTCCTTTAACTTTTCAAAAATAAGCTGAGCTGGCACTCTGTTATGGCTTGCAAAAATAAAATTCGTCATGGAATCTCCAAAGGTAAAACCAAGGCGCATCAATTCCCCTTTTGTCCATTCACGGGTAGCAATGATTTTTTTCTTCGTTTCCTCAAAATAAGCAACATCGTTAATTGCCTCTGCGCCAATTTCCACTGAAAGTCTTGTCATTGGATAACTATTAAACGAAAAGCGAACATCATTCATTGCGGCAATTAATTCAGGATTTCCCATTGCATGCCCAATTCTCATTCCAGCAAGCGAACGAGATTTAGAATACGTCTGGACAATCAAAACATTTTCATATTTATCAATTAAGCGCAATGCTGTTTCTGTACTAAAATCAACATACGCTTCGTCAATAATTACAACAACATCCTGATTATGTAAAATAATATCCTCCAACACTTCTATACTCTGGGCAATTCCTGTTGGTGCATTTGGATTTGCAAGAACTACGCCTCCATTTTCTCCATAATAATCCGAAGGAATCACTTCAAAAGCATTATTTAATGGCATCTGTTTATATGGAATCCGAAAAAGCTCTGCCCAGACATCATAAAATGAATAGGTAATATCAGGAAATAAAATCGGTTCTTTTGAATTAAAAAATGTCATAAAAGCAATTGCGAGCACATCATCAGAGCCAACTCCGACAAATACCTGATTGGGGGTTACTTTATTATAATCAGCAATCGCCTGCACCAATACAGAAGAATTTGGATCAGGATACAAACGTAACATGCTTTCATCATAATGATTCAATACCTTCCTTACCCTTGGTGAGGGAGGATATGGATTTTCATTTGTATTTAATTTAATCATATCCGAAAGCTCCGGTTGCTCTCCCGGCACATATGGATCTATTTTCCGCAAATTATCTTTCCAACTACTCATTTCTCTTTCCCCTTTTCTATATCTACTTTTGATAGGCTCTGGCAAGTTTTTCAAATGCCGCAAACGAACGTTCCAGCATTCCCTTGTCCACACAATATGCAATACGGACATATCCAGGACACATAAAAGCACTTCCTGGCACTAAAAGCAAATTATAATCCTTTGCTTTATCAGCAAAGGCCTTGTCATCTGGTTCCATCGCCTTTACCCACATATAAAAAGCTCCTTCTGGCTTTGCACACTCAAACCCAAGATCTTGTAATTTGTGATAAAGCAATTTACGATTTGTATCATACACCGAAACATCAGTAGATTCCTCCAGACATTTTGCCACAGCAAGCTGCTGCAAAGAAGGCGCATTGACGAATCCCAGAATACGGTTTGCAATAACTGCTGCATTCCACAAATTCTCATAATCATCTGCTTCGTTTGGAATAACGAGATATCCGATTCGTTCTCCTGGCAGCGAAAGAGACTTGCTATAAGAATATCCTACAATCGTATTTGCATAATATTTTGTCAGATATGGCACTTCCACGCCATCATAGGCAAGCTCACGATATGGCTCGTCCGCAATCAAATAAATCGCTGTGCCAAATTCTTTTTGCTTTTTCTCCAAAATGGCAGCCAGACTTTTTATTGTCTCTTCGGAATATACAACACCTGTGGGATTATTTGGCGTATTAATAATAACTGCTTTTGTTTTATTTGTCAGCTTTTCTTCAAATTCATCAAGATTGGGCTGAAAATCAGGAATATGTGGAGAAACTGCCACCATTACCCCATCAAAATTTGCCACATAATTATTGTACTCGCCAAAATAAGGAGCAAATGCAATCACCTCATCTCCCGGATCAAGAATTGCTTTTAAAATAACATTTAATCCACCTGCAGCGCCTACTGTCATCAAAATATTCTGCTCTGTAAAATTCGTTTCAAACTTTTGATTTAAAGACTTTGCAACCGTTTCCCGAACTTCCTCATGGCCCGCATTGTTCATATAGCCATGTACCTTATTTTGTGAAACCTCCTGCAATATTTCTATCATACTTTCTCTTACTGCCTTTGGTGGTTCTACACTTGGATTCCCCAAACTAAAGTCGTACACATTTTGGGCACCATAAATCTGTGCCCTGCGCTTTCCTTCCTCAAACATTGCCCTTGTAACAGAATTTCCTTCTACAAATTGAATCATTTTTTTAGCAATCATTTTTCCCTCCATCTTTATACTATATATCACCATATGCAACGATTCATTTTTTCGTATAATAAACTGTCCTTAGATATCAAAACTCCAGCTCCATCTGTTCTACCACTTCAATCTGTGATACTACCATTGTTTCCGGTTCATTCCCTTTCACATGGTCTACCCTGAGATACTGCATTCCATTCCTAAGACTTGCCGCAATCAGGTTCATTACATAAATATTATCAAAACGGTTATAAATGGATTCGCCGCCAAGGCCAGTCAGGCAAATCAACTGTGTATTTGCTTTCTTTGCTATATCCATTAAAGGCTTTAGCAGATGGGAAGCATTTGTCTGGGCAAATGGGTTGTCCATAACAAGTACTTTCCCCTCATTCTTATCTGCAAAAAAATCTGTATCATCCTTTCTCATATAATACAACAAACTGGAAAGAATGACAAAAGCAGATAAAAATCCTTCTCCACCGGAATTTTTTGCCACCTCTGCCCAAGTAATCGGATATTCCCTCTGTGCCTCTATTTTATACAGCCGGATTTGCACATTACTAATACCAATTACTGTATCATACAAATTTTTTGTTGTAATCTTTGTACCAAAATATTCCTGTGCATTTTCATTCTGCTCAAAAATTGCAATTCCTTTCTGTGTTACTTCGTCAATTAAATCAAGAAGGCGGATATGATACAGTTCTGCATTTTCTTCCCACTCTGGCAACTGAATCCGCAGCATTTTTAAAGGACGTTCCCTGACAGTAATCGTCGAATTTGCATCAATTTTCCCAAGATTGATATGCACTTCTCTGACATATTCCTCCATTAATTCTACAATCTTTTCTTTCTCGTTCTCGACTATCGAAATATCAACCTCTAGCTTTTCCATTAAACTATCATAAGACTGAACGGTTGTATGGAGTTGTTGCAACACCTGAGCCGCATCCTCTGTCAATTCCAACATTGCCTCCAAAGGTTTCCTATAAAAATCTTCCGCAAATTCCTCTATCCGCACAATCTGATTTAAAACACGTTCCAGACGTTCCCTTCCATCTCTGCGCTTTTCCACTAATTCCTTATAATCCCTTACAAGGCTTCCTTTCCTGTCACGAAGCTGTGTGCGGCTCATCTCTGCAATATTCTCTTCCCATTCCATTTCTTCCTCTGGAATCAGATGATTATATTCTGCCAATGCTGTCAGATTCTCCTCATAACTCTGTAAAGAATCCCCCAAAGCATCAGCCTTTTTCTGCAACTGCTCTTTCTGATATAAAAGCTGATTTTTAACTGCATCAAAGTCTTTATCCTGAATCTCTTTTTTGGGAAGGACTTCTTCCTCATTACATTCTGCCTGAATCCGTTTTCGCTTATCCTGAATCTGGTTTCTTAATACTTCAATCTGTGTTTCCTCTTTGTGATAGAGCATTTTTTTATTCTCTATCTTTTTTTGTAAATCCTCTAATTTGCCTTCCAGATGGTTTTCTTCCTTTGCGTTATAATCTTTGTCAAGCCATGCTCCCAAATCCAGTTTATATTTTATTCTAAGATACTCCAGTTCCTTTTCTGCTTTCTGATACCGTTTTATCGCTTTTTGTTCCTGCGCTTCAAGTTCTTTTAGTTCCTGCGAAAGTCCAGCCGTAATCGCCTTAAACCTTGCCTCCATATCAGCAATACTTAACTTCTCTAACCCTATATTATCTTTTATCTGCGGTTCCTTCTCATAATCCATATAGCACCGCAAACTCTCCCGCAAAAGTCTTTCTTCCTGTATCAGATTTTCTTTCTCAAATTCTAGTTTCTTTAGCTGTTCCTGGAGCTTATCAAGCTGATTCACAGACAACTGCTTTCTGTCCAGAAACTTTTCCTGCTCTTTCTGGCACCGCTCTAATTCTGTATAATCCTGTTCATATTTTTCATAATAACTGCAAAGCTGTTCAAAATCTTCTATACGGCGTCTTTTTTCCTCTATTCCCTGAACGGCCTTCTGAATTTCCGTTTCCAACTGCTTTACGGAATCTCTGACAGAGACAAGTTCTTCTGTAGTGGAACGGATTTTCCCTGTCAATTCTTCAATCTGATGTTTTAACTCTTCTAATGCTTCCTCATTTCCTTTGTAAAGCTCTTTACTCACTGCCTGATTACGAACCGTTTCCTTCCGTTCAAAATATTCCTCATACTCTGTATTCCTGATTTGAATGGATTCTTTTTTATGCGCAATCTGCTGTTGAAGTTCTTCTGCCAAAGCTTTCAGTTTCTGCTCATTTAACAGATTTTCATTAAAAAGTACATAAAAACTTACTCTGTCAAAAGTAACAACACTTCCTGAAACCTTCTCTTTCTTTGCTTCTAACTCTTCTCTTCTGACAATTGGAATTGGAAAAGAAGTATAAATATCCCCTGCATGAGCAGACAATTTTTCAACCTCCCTGCCAGAACAAATTAAGGCATATGGCAAAAACGGATGACGGCGTACCAGTTCCCTATTCTGTTTTTCCGTATAGCCATTCTTCTTAAGCCACTCTAACCCATATACCACATGGATTCCCAAATCGGATAACTCCCGTTCCAGCTCTTCCGGCAATTCTAAAATCTTTCCCTGTGTAATCTTCTGATATTCCTTTTCCAGAGCATCTTCCTCTTTTTCCAGACTGCGGCGAAGCTGTGCAATCTCCTGTAATTTCCTCTCAGAAACATGAAGGATTTTATCTGTATCAAACTTCTCTTCCTCTTCCATATCCAGATACTTTAAAATAGCAGACCGCACACAAAGTTCTTTCTCATAATTCTTTTGCAATTCTTCTTTCTGCTGCTGTTCCCATATCTTTTGCTGCTGCTCTTTTTTTAGCTCTTCTAAATTGCGCTCTAACCCCCGGATACGCTCTTTGGAATCCTCTGCCTGTTTCCTCCTTCTAGTTTGCTGTCTGACAGATTCCTCCATTTCCTGTAGATAAACTTTCCCCTTGATTTCTAACATTCCCGGTTCATAACTTCCCATAATATTTCGGGAAAGACTTTCTTTATAACGTGTATTAAAGCATTCCTCCTGTGCATTATAGGATTGAACACTGCTTTTTAAAGAACCCTCTTTTGCAGCATTTTCCCGAATTGACCGTTCTAATTCTTCTATTTTTTCTTTTCGCTCTGAAATATCGCTTTCTGTTTTCTGTGTCTCTTTTTCCGTTTCCTTTTGCTTATCTATATTTATTTCCAGAACATTTTCATAGTGGCCTTTCAGCCTATACCCCAAAAAACTGCGCTCTGGCACCAAATCTTCATTTTTTCTGTGAAAAATCTCTACTTTCTGCTGAACCTCCTGCAACTCTGTTTTTTCTTCTTCTACTACAGACTGCTGCTTTGCACACAAAAGCAAATGAAGCCGCCTTTCCTCTTCCCCTTGTTCTCTCTCTAATTCATCCTGCTCCATTCCTATCATATCTCTGTTCATAATATGGAACTTTTGTTTTTCTTCTAACTGATAATATTCTCCTGATAACTTTTCATACTCAATGCGCTCCACATCTTGTCTGATTTCCTCCAGACCACTTTTTACTTCCTGCAATTCTTCCTGTGTAGAATTTTTCACAACATTTAATTCCCGAATAAAACCTGCAATCTGCCGTTCCTGCTGCTCCTTTTTTTCCTCTGTTTCCTGATATTGCAAAACCTTTTCTTCAATCTTAAGCCCCTCTTCCTTAAACAGGCGAATCGTATCTCTACGCTGAATTTTCGACTGATTATCCTTATACTGCTCCACATATTTCCCAGTAATCGTCTGAAACTCCCTCATACGGTCTTTTTCTTTATTTAATTTGCCTTCTACCGCCTCCAAAAACCATTTTTCTACCAATCCTCTTTCATCTTTACAATCTGCAAAAAGATTAGAAAGCCCCGATTCCTCCAGATTAACCTTTTTAATAATCGTTTCCCATTCCTTATAATTAATCTGGTATTCCATCAGTTTTTCAAAATATTGCCGCAACTGGGCAGAATTCCCCATATCATAATAAAAAAATTTCAGAGAAGAATCCTTTTTAAAACCTTCAAAAAGCTGGCGGCAGGAAACAAAATTCTTTAAAACCATTTCTTTTTTTCCCTTTTCCACCACAGGAAGGTGATAGATGTCAGCAAGACAGGATTCCTGATATTCCGAAATAAAATTAACCATATCCAAATTATCTGCCTGCTCTCCATCCATACTTTGGCTTCGGCGTACCATCATTCCTGTCAGGACATAACCTGCTCCCTGGTCTAACATCCACTCTACTAAAATAAAAGTCGGTTTTCCTGTTGTAAAATAACTTTCAAAAGGACGATCTTTTGCATCCCTGTAACGCTTGTGTACAAAAGGAGCCATCATCATCTGGACAAGGACAGACTTTCCACCTCCATTGCGAAGAGAAAGAAGCGTACTCTCCCCATTCATATGAAATGTCTCATCACTGATTTTGATTGCATTATTATTATAATTCAAGTTAATCAAACGAAACGTATTTATTTTACTCATCTTCTGCCACCCCCAGTACCCGCCGGATTCTTTGATAATTATTCTGGTTTAAAAGATTCCAGTCCATAAAATTATCCAGCTTTTTTGTTGTCATAATCATTTCATCCTGCTCCACATATTCCACAAGTCCCTGTTTCTGTAGAAAAGTCAGAATCTGGTGCAAAAAACCTTCTTTTGTAGTACGGGCACGGGAGCCCCTTTCATCAGAACGCAAAGCCTCGTATGCCTCTAAAATATCCTGAAAAGCAATTCCCTCTTCTTCCTCATCTTTCGCATTTTCTACGCCTTCCTTTAGCCTCTGCGAAATACAGTTTTGCAGCTCTCCTACCCGAATATATTCCCTTGTTTTACTGCTGCTCCCCTGTCCATCAAAAAACTCTACCAATATCGTCAGAATGGCAAACTGAGAAAGATAATAATCCTTATCTGTCGCATTTGATTTACAAAGTGCCGCTTTAAGCTGTGGTTTGGAAAAACCAAGAAAATTATTTTCCTCTTTTGGAATCAGGTAAATCACATTTCCATATCGTTCAATGGCACTGCCTGCAAGCTCGCCCTGTGATTTTACAAGATTCTGAACCTCCTCCCGCTCTGCATACGCCTTATACAATATATCTTCTATCTCTCCCTGCAATTCATGGTGTTCTAAAAGATAATAAAAAATCTCCTGGCTGGTTTTAATATCCTCAAATTCATATGCCATTTTCTTTACCTCTTCTGCCTTATCCGAATCATTACATCAGAACATTTAATATTTTTTCTTTCTCCTCTTTCGTCCAGAACGCTTTCAAAAACAACTGCTTCACTATCTTCCAAACGATACGTTTCTACTTTTCTAATACCACGATATTCTGGATAATCTTCCACCAAATGAAGCAGCATCTCATTTAACTGAAATTCCATCGGCCTGTCCTGAATATATTCACTGCGCTCTTTCTGCAAAGCCATAATATCAATTTCCGGGTTCCGAATTAATTCCACCATAATTTCTTTAAAAATTTCCACATTTGGAATCAGGCTTTCCTTTTCCCTATCATCTTCTGCTGTTTTTTCCCTGATTTCCCGCAAAGAAATTTCCTTATTTTCTTCTGCCATTTTTAAAAGATAACAAAGGCTTTTTTCGTATTTTCCAAGCTTTTCTTCCCGAAGCCTTTCTTGCTCTTTCTGCCATTCTTCCTCGTCAAAATCAATCTGTTCCATAGAATCTTTTTCCTCTTTCTTCCGAACAGGCTTTTGCAGCTCAAAAGCTTTATTGATATTATAACTTTTATCAATTTCCCGATTAAATAACGGTCTTAAAAAATAATCCAGATTTTCTAGGGCTTTAGGGTTATCCAGTATTTTATCATACAATTCTGTCCGAAGAGGAAATCTCTTAATCAGTGACATCTGAGACAGCGCCTCTAATTCCTTTGTATAAACAGCCTTCAGATCAAAATGGCTGTTTAAAATTCTCTGGTGCTCATCAATTGTCCGACTTAAGTAACGTTCAATTTCTCTTAAGTGTTTTAATTTTTCTTCCTCCTTTTTACTTAAGCGCTTTACATTAATATTTTCCTCTTCTAATTCTCTTGCCCTGCTTTTCACAAGCTCCCGGTAATTCTGGAATTTCTGCTTTGTATCACTAATCGTTTCCAGATTTTCAAGCAAAATTTCCTCATAATCCTTTACCGAATAATTCAGGGCATTCCGCCTTATTTTCCCGACTGCCTCCTGAATTTTCTGAAGCTGGATACGCATCAGGTTAAAAACATTTTTAATCTCATCCACTGCTTTATCATAGCTTTGTTTTTCCAAATGCATCTGAAAAATCATTTCGTGAATGGTCAGTTTCATATTATTTTCAATCTCAAGGGTAGATAATAAAAGATTATATCCATCATCTGTCAGATAATAGGAAGTCCTTTTTAACTCCTGATCAATATAGACAATTTTATTTGCGACATAACTTATATGCATAATGTGATAGGCATTGCTTTCAAAATCAAAACCGTCAAAATACATTACCTTTCCTTCATTCGATAAAATAACATTTACAATAAAATCCCCTAGCCGCCTGCATTCCTCGTAGGTCATATTCTTCTCAAAATGCTGCACATTTATCGTATCAATATACGCTCCTATATCGTCCATTGTGCAGTTCTCTTCTTTCAAAGACTGCTCCATAATATATAACATTACTGCAAAAATCACATTAATCTGTTCATCCGTCTTTAGAAAACCAAACTGTTTCCATGTTGTCCTCTGGATACTGTTCTGCATCAATACTGCATACATTCCCACATGCTTCATTCGTTTTGGAAAATGCTCCAAAAAATCATACTGCATCTTTATTATCCTCTTTTTCTTAAAGTTCTTAAAAAACTGCTAATCCATTATTTCTTTATTTTACTTGTTCCTTCCTTATCAAAAAACCTTAAAAATCAGATATATTTAAAATCTCCTGTGGAATATACTTTTCTTTCTCTAAAATTCCCTCCATCTGTTTTCTCCTCTCTTCATCAAAATAAGAAAAGAAAACTTCTGAAATATTTCTGTTCTGCTTTTCTCTTGTTTCTGGCAAACCAGAAGCCCGTCCTGCTTTTTCTAACATTTTTTCATATGCCCATACAAATGGAACAATTTCCCACCTTGCAAAAAAAGATTCTGCCAGCTTTTCATAAATGCCTATCCCCTCAAAATCCAAATCTCCAAAATAATAAATTTTATTTCCCGTTTCTGCCATATAAGGTTCCACACAAAAATCAAAATCCTCAAATGACTTGAGGATTCTTTTACCTGCTCCATAAATCAGTGTTCCGATTTCTTCTCCAAAGATTCTGCCTTTTCCCTCTAACAAATGACGGCGCATACTGTAAAAAGTATCTTTATTTTCCAGAATTAAAAGTTTTTGCGGTGTCTTTCTTGTGTGGGAATAATACGATAACGGCTCTGCTGTACGGTAAACATTCAGCTCTTCTACCTGTATGCCACAGCATTTTAAAATACGTTTCCCCTGCTCCTTTGTCAAAAACTTTTCCCTGTTCCAGATTTCAAAACTCCGCTCATTTACTGACTCCTGACAGGAAAGCATTTCCTGGTTACTGCGTAAATAATGATCTAACAATAAAACAAATTCCCTGTCTTTCTCGTAATTTTCCAGGTGGGATAAATAATAGTCCACAGAAATCATTGGATGAAGCCGATATTTTAGTTCCTCTTCCAACACACTATAATCCTTCTTTTCTTTGGTCACCCAATAGGAGCGATATAGTGCTGGTCTTTTTCCATTTGTGCCAGAAGCCTTTACTGGCTTAATTTTCTCCTGTTCTAATAATCTTCTCACAAAACGATACTGCTGCTCATAAGAATCCCGTAAATGGGATTTTAAAAGCTCCTCCAGAGAAATCCGTTTCATCTGTACCCCCATATATCCATTACTCTGTTTTGGAAACTGTTTTTCCGTAACCTGCCTAAGGATCTGTAAATAATTTACCGCAAGTTCTTCCCCCTCTTTTCTCCTAGTATAATTCAATTTAATTACCTTATCTTTTGGTGAGGATGCTTTTTTGAGAGTGCAGGTGTAAAAACGTAGGCGTAGCGGGCTACGCTGAGGCTTTTATGCCTGTGCTATCGGGAAAGCAGACCAGCAAAAGGTATGGTTAATTAAATCGGATTATACTAGCATTATATCCCCTTTACGGCTCCTTATCAACAACAAATCATAAATTTTCCTACAGATTCTAAACTTCCAACTCTGAAAGGTCAATTTGTAAATCCTTAAAAATATCTGATGAAATACGGTCTTGAAATGTATACACATCTGCTCTGAAATTCTGCTCCTGTAAATGATAGATACTAACCTCTTTCGTCAGCGGGTCAACAATCCAATATTCACGCACGCCTGCATCTGCGTATAAATTCAGTTTCCGTACATAGTCATGTCCCGGATTGCTGGGAGAAATAATTTCAATCACCCAATCCGGAGCCCCACTGCATCCTTTTTCTGTCAACTTATTTTGGTCACAGATCACGCTGATATCTGGTTCTACTATAGTCTTACTGTTTTGAAATAGTTTAACAGCAAATGGGGCGGGGTAGACTTCACAAGAACCATTTTTTGAGTCGATAAAATATGCAATCTTCTTTGATATAAACATAAGTATTTTCTGATGAAGCCGACTTGGAGAGGACATATCATAAAACCGTCCATCAATCAATTCTGACCGGACATTCTCCGGCAATTTATAATAGTCCTCCTCTGAATAAACTTTTTCCTGCGCTAATGCTGGTGTCATAATAACACGCTCCTTTCTTTATGAACAGTAACTATCTATATTTCCGTACTGCCTATCAATACACTCTTTCCTTCAAAAGCAAAGCCATATTTTCTGATACGCTCTACTGGAATCCCTTTTGCTTCCAAGACAGCAGTATATCCCTTTTCTTCTATTTGTAAAAGTGCTGCTTTTACGGTTTCTTTTAAATCTTTTTCTTTCTGAGGACGATGGACTTTAAACTCCATGATAATTGCATCATCTTTTTCATTACCTTTTATCGGTTCTAACATCACATCATAACGGCCAAAACCACTTTCACGATTGGAAGTCAACATATACCTGTCTGCCAAATCCACCATAAGCCCCAAAACAAAACCATGATAAAAACGTTCTGGCTGTACCCTTGCTGACGGTTTCCTTCCGGTATCAAAGTTACTAAATGTATCAAATGCAACACCATTCATGTATTCGTTCATTGCTTCCAAATCATCCTCTAACAACGCCTTGATAAAGTCATTATACTCTGGTGAATATTCTTTAAACCAGCCTTCAATCATATTCTCAAACATTATTTTTGTTTCTTTATTTGTAATCGTTAAATCATATTCCTTTTTTCCTGTTTCTTCATCAATCGTGTAACTTTCCACCTTTAAATACCCACTGGTAAGCAGAAGACTCCATATTGCATATTCATTGCGTTCAAGCTGGCTAAATACAATCTGCTCATCAATTTTTGTATGAAATGATTCCCCTCTTAATAGACTTTCCATAATCAGCTTTACCGCTTTACTCCCCTCCCGTATCAGCTTTCCTATCAGGCCATTGCTACTGGTATTTGCCCAGTAAGTTTCCAACTTCTTTTCATCTAAAAAATTGATGATAGACCACGGATTGTAAATATCCGTCATTTCTCCAAAAGTAAATCCATCATACCAGTTTTTCACCCAATATTCCATGTCAGATAATCCATATTCTGATAGCGCCTCTGATACCTCTTTCTGTGTAAAGCCAAATGAATCTGCATACTTATTAGAAGTGGCGGTCACCACAGCCAGATTATTTAAATCAGAAAAAATAGATTCTTTGCTGACTCTTGTAATCCCTGTCATAATTGCCCGATTCAGATATGGATTTGTTTTAAAAGAACAATTAAATAAATTTCTGATAAAACCTGCAATCTCATTCCAATATCCATTTAAATATGCCTCCTGCATTGGCGTATCATATTCGTCTAACAGGATAATAACATCCTGCTTATAATAACGCTGCATATAACTGCACAGTCTTTGCAGAGACACTACGGCATCTATTTCTGTCATGCCATCAACAACTTTTGTAAAATATGTTCTCTCACTCTCTGCAAGAAGGCCACTGTCTTTCAAAAATTCTTTTCCCCTATACAAATCAGCGATAATCTGGCAGATCCGCAGCACTGCTCTTTCAAATGTATTTTCCTTTACATTCGCAAAACTCAGACTGATGACAGGATATTTTCCCTGCATTTTTCGATACTTTTCCTCTCTCCATATATTCATATTCTCAAACAAATCACTGCGGTTTGCATAGTCAACAGAAAAAAAACGCTCTACCATACTCATATTCAGCGTTTTGCCAAAGCGTCTTGGACGGGCAATCAATGTTACTTCGTCATCATTTTCCCACCACTCTTTTATAAAATTTGTCTTATCAATATAAAAATTGTTATTTTTCACCATCTTTTCATAATTCTGTTTTCCAATGCCGACTGTTCTCGCCATGCAATCCCCTCCCTGTCTTCCGTCTTCACAGTTCCTTACTTTATACTAACATAAAAGGTGTTCTATTTGAACACCTTTTCAATATATTTCATCCTCCCAAAGTAACATCTTGTTTCTGATACCACTGCAATGCTTTCTCAAAATGTTCTTCTCTATAATCCGGCCATAATTCTTTTACAATATATAAATCGGAATATACGGTCTGGATTGGAAGAAACCCTGATAAACGGCACATTCCTCCCCAACGGATTACCATATCAATTCTTGAAATGTTTTGAGATGCCCAGCCATTTTTCATATCCCATTCCCATCCATAATTCACAAGAAGATTTACTCTCATTGCTACTTTGGGACAATCTGCTTTATCCTCATGACTTGTATAAGAAAGCAATTCCTCTGGAAAACAGGAAGACTTTGTATTACCTGTTACACTTATCACTACATCTTCGGATTCCATCAATCTTACAGCTTCCACGCAAGCTTTAGAAAAAGCATTTACCTGCGCCTTGGGACGTTTACAATTATCTACAGTAAAACCATAATAGGTCAATTCCTGTACGCCAGATTTCTTTGCGGCCCGCAATAACTGTAACCCTGGAGTTAAGCCATATTCATACCCATCTTCTTTTCTTAACCCATTCTTTTTTGCCCACCGCCTGTTACCATCTGGAATCACGCCGATATGTTTTGGAATACGAAACATAAAATACCTCCTGATACAATTTTATAATCATTATTATTTATAGTAACATTGTAGGCAATTCATAGTGATTTATACTTTTTACGATATTGTCCTGGTGTCAACCCCAGGGACTTCCGAAACATTCGGATGAAATAACTGCTGGAAGAAAATCCTGTCTGCTGTGAAATTAGTTCTATGCCAGCATCAGATCCAACCAATAACTTTTTTGCAGACTCAATGCGAATAGAAGTTACATATTCCGTCAGATTTCTGGAAAAATGCTTTTGGAAAAAGAGGCTGAAATATTTGGGAGACATATGGAACGTGTGGCCCAATTTTTTTAAGGAAATCTTTTCTTTATAGTGTGTTTGCATATAGCGTGCAATCTCAAGAAGCAGACGCATCTGCTCGGAATTCTCCTGCCGCCTGTAAGTAATCAGATTGTTTTGAAACAAGCAGGCATAAAAACGTAGGAGATTTGCCTTAATCATAAGCCAGTTTCCAGTGCTGCTACAATAGTCATCATAAATTTCCTGAAAAATAATACCTATCTGTCTGGCAACCGATGAAGGTAACCGTGTAATTGCCTGAGCACTTCCTTCTAACAGAGGATTTAAATATGTCTCCTCTACTTCGTCCATTTGTGTAAACTGAAGCCATGAGAGTGGAAAAATAAAAGCCTGATAGGTGCAGTCAGGTGTTCGTGACTGCATTCCATGTAACTCTCTAGGATTAATATAAACAATGTCCCCAGCTTTAACAATGTAGTTCTTTTCCTGAATTTTCAGGCTTAATTCCCCCTTTTGTATCCACAAAATTTCTGTATTCTCCTGCCAATGGTATGGAACATCTATTTTCTCATCCGCCTCATCCATCAAATAGATTTTTAAAGGCCGCATCAATGTTCCCTGAGGTCTTAATTCCTGTAAGTTTGTGCGCATATATATCTTCCCTTTCTTTTTAATAATGCCCATGTGGATATATTAACATAATATATGGATATTTTTCAACATTCTCGGTATTTTGCGGGATATAATTCAACTTATAGGTTACTATTCACGGCTGATTTCAGAAAATAGCCAAACTCGTTGCGCTTGCACATAAGAGGTTGATTATTTTCTGAAATCAGCGTGTAGGCTGTCCTAAATATCATAAGAAAAATAAAAGCTACTGTTTTTGTAGCATCAGACGACATAGCCGGATGGTTTTTCGCATGATATTTAGAATAGCCGTGAATAGTAAGGAACTGTAGAAAAAAGAAAGAGAGGAATCATAATATGAAACACTGGCTGGAACAAAGTATTTTCTATGAAATTTATCCACAGAGTTTTTACGACAGTAATGGGGATGGTATAGGAGATATTTGTGGTATTATCAAAAAATTGGATTATGTCCATGATTTAGGCTGCAATGCTCTTTGGCTGAACCCATGCTACCTGTCACCATTTGGTGATGCGGGTTACGACGTGTCTGATTATTGTCAAGTGGCGCCGCGTTATGGAACAAATGAAGATTTGGTACAGTTGTTTAAAGAAGCCCACAGGCGCAATATGCATGTTATCCTTGATTTGGTGCCAGGACATACTTCTACAGAACATCCCTGGTTTCGGGAATCATGCAAAAATCAGCCGAATCAATACTGGGGCAGATACATATGGACAGATTCGGTATGGACAGATGTAGCGGATTATGAAGGGATTTCTGGTTCACTGCGTGGATTGTACCCAAGAAATGGAAGCGTTGCCGTTAATTTTTTCTCTAATCAGCCGGCACTAAACTATGGATTTGCCAATCGAAGCGAACCATGGCAGAGTGCGGTAGATGCCCCAGAAGCTTTAGCAACCCGTCAGGCAATGAAAGATGTGATGGAGTTTTGGCTTTCTAAAGGTTGTGATGGATTTCGTGTAGATATGGCAGGGTCTTTAGTGAAAAACGATTATGAAAGCCTGGAAACAATAAAGCTATGGCAGGATGTTAGAAAATTCCTGGATGATAAATACCCAGAGGCAGTGTTGATTTCTGAATGGGGCGAACCAGATAAGTCTTTAATGGCGGGATTCCACATGGATTTTTTGCTCCATTTTGGACCTTCTCATTATATGGATTTATTCCGTTGTGAACATCCATATTTTTGTAGAAAAGGGGAAGGAAATGCTTCCTTGTTTATAGATACCTATACCAAAAATTACGCTTTAACCAATGGAAAAGGGTTAATCTGCATTCCGTCTGGCAACCATGATATGGAGCGAATCCGTAAATATCTGGATGAAGAAGAACTAAAAATTGTATTTGCCTTTCTCTTATCAATGCCTGGTGCACCGTTTTTATACTATGGAGATGAGATAGGAATGCAACATCTGGAAATTCCGTCTGTTGAAGGCGGTTATGACCGTACTGGTGCCAGAACCCCAATGCAGTGGAATACTGGAAAAAATTATGGATTTTCGGAAGCAGAAGCAGATAAACTTTATACACAGCAAACCCTATCAGAAAACGCCCCTATTGTTTCCAAGCGGATGGCTGATGCTGGGTCGCTTTGGAATGAAATCCAAAAACTGTGTAAAATCCGCAAGTCATTTCCTGCCTTATGTGCATTCGGAAAGATTCACTTTGTATATTGTGAGCCGGAAAAATACCCTCTCGTATATCTGCGTACAAACGGAGATGAAAAAATACTGGTTGTGCTTAATCCTTCTGCGAAAGATGTCACATGTCCATGTGAGTATCAGTTAGGAGATACAATATATTCATTGGGCAATCCAATAAGCAGCAAAGAAGGAATGCTGTATGTACCAGAGCAGAGTGCAGGATTTATGAAAGTGAATTCATCCATATAAGGAATCCCAATGTTTTGCTGATTATAAAAACATGAAAAGAAGGAAACAACAGAAATCATTGTTCCCTTCTTTCTTTATAAAAATATCTCAGCTAATTCTTACAATTTCAACTGTTTTTACTTCTGAGGACCTGCTGCAACCAGTGCCTTACCTGCATCATTTCCCTCATACTTCGCAAAGTTCTTAACAAATCTGTCTGCCAAATCATTTGCCTTGGTCTCCCACTCAGATGCATCTGCATATGTGTCACGAGGATCAAGAATGTTTGTGTCCACACCAGGAAGTTCCGTAGGAATATCAAAGTTGAAAATAGGAAGCTTCTTAGTAGGCACATTGTTGATGTCGCCACTCAGGATAGCATCAATAATGCCTCTGGTATCCTTGATAGAAATTCTCTTACCAGTACCATTCCAGCCAGTATTTACCAAATAAGCCTTGGCACCACTCTGCTGCATTTTCTTAACCAGCTCCTCTGCATACTTTGTAGGATGCAGTTCCAGGAATGCCTGTCCAAAACAAGCAGAGAAAGTAGGAGTAGGCTCTGTAATACCACGCTCTGTACCTGCCAGCTTAGCGGTAAATCCAGAAAGGAAATAGTACTGTGTCTGCTCTGGAGACAAAATAGATACAGGAGGCAGTACACCAAACGCATCTGCAGACAAGAAGATAACGTTCTTAGCTGCTGGTGCAGCAGAAACAGGACGCACAATATTATTAATATGGTTAATAGGATAAGAAACACGAGTATTCTCCGTCACACTCTTATCATCAAAATCAATCTTACCAGCTTCATCAACCGTAACGTTCTCTAACAGAGCGTCACGCTTGATTGCGTTGTAGATATCAGGCTCGGAATCCTTGTCCAGATTGATAACCTTAGCATAGCAGCCGCCCTCAAAGTTGAACACGCCATTATCATCCCAGCCATGCTCATCATCACCAATCAGCAGACGCTTAGGATCGGTAGACAGAGTAGTCTTACCAGTACCAGAAAGACCAAAGAAGATTGCGGTATTCTCACCGTTCATATCGGTATTAGCAGAACAATGCATAGAAGCAATGCCCTTCAAAGGCAGATAGTAGTTCATCATAGAGAACATACCTTTCTTCATCTCGCCGCCATACCATGTATTGATAATAACCTGCTCACGACTTGAGATATTAAAAGCTACACAAGTCTCGGAATTCAAGTTCAGTTCCTTATAATTCTCAACTTTTGCCTTGGAAGCATTGTAAACAACAAAATCAGGCTCAAAGTTCTCCAATTCCTCCTCGCTAGGCTGGATAAACATGTTCTTGATGAAGTGTGCCTGCCATGCAACCTCAACGATAAAACGAACTGCCATACGAGAATCCTTATTAGCACCGCAGAAAGCATCTACGACAAAAAGTCTCTTATTGCAAAGCTCTTTCTTAGCAATATCTTTTACAGTTGCCCATACATCTTCTGACATTGGATGGTTATCATTCTTATACTCATCAGAAGTCCACCATACTGTATCCTTGGAATTTTCATCCATTACGATGTACTTATCTTGAGGAGAACGACCTGTATAAATTCCAGTCATTACATTTACTGCGCCAAGTTCTGTTACCTGGCCTTTCTCAAAACCTTCCAAATCCGCCTTGGTCTCTTCCTCAAAGAGTACGTCAAAAGAAGGATTGTGAACTATTTCTGTAGTCCCTGTGATACCGTATTTACTTAAATTGATTTCTGCCATCTCGCATCTTACCTCTTTTCTTTCATAATTTCTTTAATATGAATACTATAGACCCAAATTACCATAATTTTACCATTGCAGTAGTAAAAAGTCAAGAAATAGAAAACATTTCAACCCCCAGGTGTTTTGACGGTGTTACTATTCACATAATTTATCTTATCTCATCAATCCAGTCAGCCAGGCGGTCCTCAATAACTACAAAAGGTGCTGGCCCGATGGAAAGGAAAAACTCATGGAAATCTTTTAGGACAAATTTATCCCCAAGTTTTTCTTTCGCCTCATCCAGCAGATTTGCTATCTCCAGATACCCTAACGTGTATTCCATATAGCCGCCTGGTTCTGCCACCATCGAATCGAAAATCGCACGGCTGTGGCTTTTTTTATAGCCAAAATCTGTCAGGTATTCCTGTAACTTTTTATTGTCCCAGCCCAGATAATTTACCCCAATATCTGCCTTAGCATAAATACATAACGTTGCCAATGTATTCTTCTTCAAAAGCTCTGCTACCTCGCTGTCTATTCCTGCCAAATCATAACTGTATAGCTCCGCATATGTTCCCCATCCCTCAGTATATCCACCAACATTAATAATACTTCTGATTGGTGCAGGATTCATTGAATTAAAATAGCAGGTCTGATAAAGATGCCCCGGATATCCCTCATGCCCAATGGTTGTAAACGCCTTTGTTAAATCATACCGTTCACTCCTGTTAATATAAACAACATTATCTTTGTAATTGTCAATTGCCGGCGTCAGATAAAATGCCGGACTCATACTTTCTTCTAACGACTTATCAACCTCCTTTATCTGACAGTTAATATCATCACCCAGTTTTGGGAAATCATTCTGAATTTCTTTTTTCAAATGCGCCATCGCTTTCTCCGGCTCTTCATAGGGATATGACACATCCTGTGCATCATAGTAGACTTCTGGCGAATCTGCCATAATCTGCGCCATCTCCTTTTTAAGTTTTTTAATATTTTCATCCAGCAAAGAATTAATTTCATCCAGAGAACGGTTAGAACCTGTAGTGGATTTCACAAGATAAGCATAGTATTCCTTCCCTTTATCAAAATGGCACAGTCCGTTCTTATTTTTTCCGGTTCCTTTCAAATCTGTAAGCCCCTCAATTAAACTGCTGTATGCCGGAATCACCTTATCCAGAACCGCCTCTTTATTTTCCTTAATAAATTGCTTCTGCTCTTTTTCTGAAAGCCCTTTCACTTCCTTTATCCTTTTTTCAAAAACAGTAATCAAATAATTTGATTCCGGTTCTTCAATAAAATCAGAACACTGGTCAATAATTGCCTGCGCTGTCATGTCACTCATGAAGATTCCTTTTTCTGACTTCATTTTCTGAAAATCAATAATCTGCCCAAAATAATCTGGCACTAGTCCAAGCAGTTTAATATACTGTTCTACATCCGACTTTTCATATAAATTGTACTCTGCAAAAAAAACCGGAAGCTGTGCCTGAATTCCCGTCGTCGGCCCCAAACATTCCGCATACTCCAAGAAATCCGCTGATTCAAGATTTTGTTTTGACATCAGATAAACAATATCATAAACAAGTTTCTGCTCTTTTGTCAGTTTGTTATAATCAAAGGTTTCCAACGTTGCTACCCTGTTTTCAGAAACCATTAAACCATTTTTTAGTTCCTCCATAGAAAAACTTCCAAGCGTTGCCTCTTCTTCCCCAATTCCATACGCCTCTTTATCTTTCACTGTATAATTTAATGTAATGGAATTGTCCGTAATTTCTTCCTTAAATATCTCATTCATCAAATTGTCAAAATCCCTCTGCGCCTCTTCCTCACTCCGTTCATCCTTTACAGTTGGATGCCCTAAAGTGCTTTGCGAGAATAACCCTGCCTGTTTCTGATACGCAACCATTCCAACAACTGCCAGAACACAGACCAGAAGCGCTAAACAGGCAAGCTTTTTAGGCCTTTTCCTTCTATAGCTTCTCTCATAATCGATATATCCAAAATCAAAATCCTTACTCAACTTCTCACGACCTTTCTACATTTGATCATATCCTCACCGACCTCTGTAATCTTCTCATTTCATATAAAATTTGTCAAGGATTACACTACATAGCCGTGAATGGTAACATCACACTTTGTATGATATTTGGCTCAAATTTAGGAGATACAGCGGACTGCATTGACTAAATGGGTATAAATGAGAACTTTCCACCTTGCACACATTCCATAATTCTACATATATATGAATTAGCACAAAACATTATTCCAAAATTTGATTTGGCATATTCTGTCAATCAATCACCAACTAATAGAAACAAATTTGAAGAAAGGAAATATGAATATGAACAACATGAACCAACGTTCAGGGAATTGCCAAACCCACTGCAATTCAATGCCTGCTGGCTGCACAAGGGAACGGCAGATGCGAGGCGGCATGAACATGAACAACAGTAATCACGGCTGTAGAAAACAGCCCTCCATGCCGACACCATGTAATTCCTGTGACTGCAAGGATTACACAAGCGCACAGAATGATCCTCTCCGTGGAATGGCTGTCGGAATCGGCTATGTTCCCTGGCAGGAATGGGAATGTATATATAACGTAGAAGAAGGTTTATCCAGAGGTACTATTTTCCCATCCCTTGATTTGCCATTTTATGGCTGTATCCCTCGTGGTTATTTATGCAACAAAGGAGGTAGGGCATGAACCAAAAACAACTTTTAATGCATCTTTCCCAGGTAAGCTTTGCCGTAATAGAAGCTGTTTTATATCTGGATACCCACCCTTGTGACAAAGAAGCCATGGAATACTATCAGAAAATGAAAAATTTGCGTGAGGAAGCGCTGGAAAAGTATCAGGAGAAATTCGGCCCTTTGTTTAACGATTCAAATTATGATGAATGTTCTTGGACATGGACAGAAACACCATGGCCGTGGGAATGCTGATAAGAGTAAATTTGCGCCTGCGCTGCACCGCAAATTTACCATCAAACAGTATATATAAAAAATCCTTAATCGCAGCGCAGAAATGAGGAGATTTATGTGGAATTATGAAAAACGGCTGGAATATCCAGTAAATATTACCCGATGTAACCCACAAGCGGCAATGGTGATTATGTCGCAATATGGCGGCCCTGATGGTGAACTCGGCGCTTCCATGCGCTATCTGTCCCAGCGATATTCTATGAAGGACAGAAAAGTGATTGGCGTATTGACCGATATCGGTAGAGAAGCCCCTGAAATGTTCCATCTCAGGGGCCTGCGCTTTTTTTAGCGATTTACCCTGCGGACAGTTTACGCTTTTTGCAACTGTATAGCTCCATTTGAGAGGGAGCAGGTTCAAATACACATCAATATGGTCTTTGTCGTTTACAACCATTTTATCTAAGATTTCTTTGTAAAAATCATCTTCATATTCCACGCCGTTTATAAGCTCATTCATCGCTTCTGTAATTTCAGCAACAAGCTCTTGCTGTTTTTCTATCATCTCCCTTTGTTTGTCTATGCTATCTATCACGGATTGCAGTTCGGCAATCTCATTCTCGCACTTTGCTCTTGCTGCTGAAAATTCATCTCTGGTAATATCTCCAGATGTATAAAGGTCAATGAGGTTTGTGCGTTTTTGTTCAATGGCTTTTATTTGTGATTTTAGTTTCTCACTGTCTGTACCTGCGGTATCCATTGCGATAATAGACTTGATAATAGCAAGCAGATTATTAGTGATTTTCTCCTTATTGTATTTTAAGCTGCTCGTGACAAGGTACATGATGTGGGTTGCATCTTCGTTGCGTATGCTAAGTCCACTGCATCCAACTTTATTCCCTGCTTTGTCCACATGAGGGCTTCCATGTCTTGCAGCTTCAAGACACCGCCACGCCTTATAGCGGCTTCCATTTTTTCGGGTTTTATATCTCGCCACATAACTTGAACCGCAGCATCCGCATTTAATTTTCCCAGAAAATGGATAACGGTTGCTGTGTTTTGCTTTGCCCTCCTGTGAAAGCGATTTTTCATCCAAAATGCGGTTTGCCTTATCGAAAAGCTCACGGGAGATAATCGGTTCATGATGGTCTTTGATAATCACAAATTCCTCTTGCCCGAGGTTTACTTTCTTTTCATGGGATAAAAAGTCTGGCGTATAGGTTTTCTTCTGCACCAAATCACCGCAGTATTTTTCATTGCGGATAACACGGAGAATGACTGTATTCTGCCATTCTTTTACACGCATGGGCTTAATTCCCTCCTCCCGAAGCTCACGGGCAATCACATGAGTTCCTTTCCCCTCATTTACAAACTTATGGAAGATAAGACGGACAACTTTTGCCCCATCCTCATTAATATACATTTTGCCATCTTTCACATCGTAGCCAAGCATACTCCGCCCAAACACAACTCCCTGCTCCATCTGGCGTTTCTGCCCCCATTTCACACGCTCGGAAGTCTTACGGCTTTCCTCCTGTGCAATCGAGGACATAATGGCAAGGCGAAGCTCTGCATCGCCGTCTAAAGTGTTGATGTTATCATTCATAAAGATAACACCCACGCCGTGCTTTTTGAGGTCACGGGTATAGAATATACTATCAAGGGTATTCCTCGCAAAACGGGAGATTTCTTTTGTTACAATCAAATCAAAATCACCGTTCTTTGCACACGCAATCATGCGGTTAAATTCTTTCCGTTTTTTTGTATTCGTACCAGAGATGCCTTCATCTGCGAACACTTCGTAAAGCTCCCAATCGGGATTACGTTCTATATATTGTCTGAAATAACGCTGCTGGCTTTCAAATGAATTTGCCTGGTCTTCGTTGTCCGTAGATACACGGCAGTATGCGGCAACCTTTCTCTTTGTGTGCTGTATCTTCCTTTCTTGGTTTAGTGTTTCGTATTTATCTATTGACATAAGAATATCTCCTTTCCCGACAATCCCTTGCCGTATTTTCAGTATAGTTAATTGAAAATGGCATGTCGAATGTGCAAATTTGTAATTCTCACACTTGACTATGTAAAAACGTCAAGCGGTTATGCCTGACGTTGCTTTTTTCTAATTTAGACGATATTGTTTTTCAAGCTCAAGCAAACAGCGTTCCCGCTGTGATGCGGTCAACAGATTCCGTTTTTCTAATGATAAAAGGATTGACCTTTGAAAATTCATAAGAAATGCTGTGTGTTCCTGCTCATTCAATTCTGGAACAGGCTCGCCAACATATCTAAATTCTCTATGCTTCAACAGGCAACACCTCCCTCATTCTCAGTGTCCTCTCGGAAACTCGAAACCTTTATTTTATAAGGTTTCAGAAATCTCCA